>CAYUBX010000202.1:0-6219 GCA_964443165.1 uncultured Acidimicrobiales bacterium | reverse complement strand
TCGGGCTGCGCCTCGGCCGCTGGGATGGCTTGGCCCTGTTGGCGATCTACGCGGTGGCGATGCTGCTGCTCATCGGGGACGCGGATGCGGACGGGGAGGACGACGATGTCCATCCCATGGCCGCGGTGGTCACGATCGACGACGGCTGAGCGCCCGCTCAACGAGCTCGATGGGGTGAAGAGCATCCACCCCGGCCGACGCGAGATGCATCGAACACCCCGGGTTGGCGCTCGCCACGATGTCGGGAGAACTTCGCTCGATGGCCCCGAGCTTTCGGTCACGGATCTGGCCCGCCATCTCGGGTTCGACAACCGCGTAGGCGCCGCCGGCCCCACAGCACAGGCCCTCGTCATCCAATTCGACGAGTTCCCGAACGACCGGGCGCAGAATCGTGCGGGTCGCCTCGTGCGCCCGCTGGACGTGACGCAGGTGGCACGGGTCTTGAATCGCGACACGCAGGTCGAGCGGAGCACACTCCGGAAGTTGGTCGATCCGGGCGGCGACGAACTCGCTGATGTCGAAGACTCGTTCCGAGAACACCTCGGCCTCGGGAGTACCGAGAAGGCGCCCGTACTCTTTGAGCGCGGCACCGCATCCGGCCGAGTCGACGATGACGGGGCGGCCGTCGTCGAGTGCGCCGATCACCTGCTCGGCCATCGCCCGGGCGTCGCGACCGAGGCCGGCATGGGTGTGGAGCGCTCCGCAGCACGGAGCGGCGTGCCCTGTCGGCTGCGCGCCGACTCCGATGGCATCGAGAACATCGAGCGCCGCCTGGTGGACCTCGCGCTGCATGGCGTCCATCACGCAGCCGGTGAAGACGTGAACGTCATCGCCCGTCGCGGCGAGCTTTTCCTGTCGAAGCGGGAGTCGACTCCCGAGGCCGAGGCGCTTGGGCAGCAGCCGTGCTCGTTGGGCGATCGCGAGGAGGCGCGTCCCGACGCTGAGAAGCCGCGGGTGGCGTAGTGGACGCATCGCGAGTCGTTGCCACCGTGGGGTCAGGTGGCCCTGTTCGGTGAGGGTCTCCCGGGCGGACTCGATCAACTCGCCGTAGGGGACTGACGAGGGGCACGCCGGCTCGCAACCACGGCACTGCACGCAGGTGGCGAAGGCATCGAGCACCTCCTCGGTGACCGGCGCTCCGTCGTTCTGGACCTCGCGCATCAGTTGGATGCGTCCCCGCGGCGACAGCGTCTCGTCACCGGTCACCCGGTAGGTGGGGCAATGGGGCAGGCACAGCCCGCACTGCACGCATGTGTTGAGCGCGTCGGGGTCGATTCGCAGGTCCATCAGGCGGCGCCTGGCACGCGACCGGGGTTCAGGCGACCGGTGGGATCGAAGTTCTCCTTGAGGCGCTCGGCGACGAGTCGTGCGCCGGGGGTGAGGTCGCGCACGGGCTGGTCGTGCTCGGCGAACACCAGACCGAGTCCGAGCGCAGCGACGAAGCGTCCGGTCTCGTGTGGAGAGTCGGGCCCGAGGTCGCGAGCTTCGACCGGTGGCAGCGACCATCTGGACGGCGGAAGGTCTGGCGGCCCGTCGAGCTCGCGTGTGATGCCGAGCTCGGCCAGCGTGGCGGCCTGCCTCTCGACATCGGGTGGGTGACCTTCGAGCTGGACGACGAGGGTGCTGCCATCCCACAGAACAGTGCTGGGGGCCAGGAGGGCGTCCAGCACGACCTGGGGCGCGGCGCCGTCGACCCCGATCCAGCGGTCGACGGCGGGAATCGGGTTGGTGCGCAGGATGACCTCGGCGAGGAGCCCGAGAGTCCCCAGCGAGCCGACCATGAGACGGGGCAGGTCGAAGCCTGAGACGTTCTTCACCGTCGGACCCCCCGAGTTGATGAGCCGGCCTTCCGCGCTCACGTAGCGGACCTGGAGGACAGAGGCACGGACGAGGCCTCGGCCGAGCGCCCGGAAATCGCTCTCGCCGACTGCGAGCGCCCCGCCGACGGTGCCGCCTCTTTCCGGGAGTGCGGTGCGCTGGCCGGCCTCCGCAAGGGCCGCATGGAGTTCGGCGACCGGTGTTCCGGCACGCACCCGGACCGTCATCTCCTCCGGTCGATACTCGGCGATGCCGCCGGGGGCGTCGATCACCCTGGCATCACTGTGCAGGTCTCCGCCGGCGGACCAGCGGGTCCGTGCCCCTGCCACCGCGACCGGGCCGGTGTCGCCGACCTCTGTGGCGAAGTCGCGAAGGACCGGATCGTCCATCGCGAGCGTCGGTGTGGGATTCGCGGTCACCCCCAGACGTCCCGCGGGACGTTGCGGAGCGCCTGGATGTCGGCGCAGCTGTGGCCGCTGGGGATGACCTTGCCTGGATTGGTGCGGCAGCCGGGGTCGAACGCCTGCCGAAGTCGGTTCTGATGATCCAGATCGTCGCCGGTGAACATCCGCTCCATGAACTTCTGTTTCTCGACCCCGATGCCGTGCTCGCCAGAAAGGACCCCACCGGCGTCGAGAGACGCAGTGATGATCTCGGCGCCCGCGGCGTGTACCCGCTCGAGGACTCCGTCGTCGCGCCCGTCGAAGATCAGCAGTGGATGCAGGTTGCCATCACCGGCGTGGAAGACGTTCATCACCAAGATGTCGTGGCGGTCGGCGATCTCGTAGACCTTCTCGAGAACTTCGGCCAACGCCGATCGGGGCACCACGGTGTCGTGGAGGTAGTAGTCGGGTGCGATCTGTGCGATCGCGCCGAAGGCCGTCTTGCGGCCCTTCCACAACAGGGCTCGCTCCTCCTCTGTGGCCGCGAGGCGCACGTCGGTGGCGTTGTTGCGCCGGCCGATCTCGCTGATGGCGTCGGCGTCGATGTCGACGCCATCAGCGAGCCCATCGACCTCGGCGAGGAGAACCGCTCCGGCATCCATCGGATACCCGGCGTGCACGTAGTTCTCGACCGCCTGGGTGATGCGCTGGTCCATGACCTCCATCGCCGCAGGAACGATGCCCGACGCGATCACGTCGGACACTGTGTTCGCGGCGTCGCGCACCTCGTCGAAGCTCAGGAGGAGGGTGCGAACGGCGGGACGATTCTTCGTGATCCGGACGGCGACCTTCGTGACGACGCCGAGGGTTCCCTCGCTGCCGACGACCACGCCGCGCAGATCCAATCCCACCGGTTCGGGATCGAGGCCGCCGAGCAGGGCCAGCTCGCCGCCCAGCAGGACCATTTCGATGGCGAGAACGTGAGCATTGGTGACGCCGTAGGCGAGGCAATGCGGTCCGCCGGAGTTGTTGCCGACGTTGCCACCGATCGTGCACACCTGCTGCGAAGAGGGGTCGGGTGCGAAGTGATAGCCGAACGTCGTCAGATACTTCGACAGGTCGAGGTTCACGACGCCTGGCTCCACCCAGGCGACGCGGTTGGCCTCGTCGACTTCGAGGACCCGGTTCATGCGGGTCACCGCGATGACCACGGGAAGGCCGAGGGGGATCGCCCCGCCCGCCAGGCCGGTACCGGCGCCGCGAGGGGTCACGTTGCGGCCGAACTCGTTGGCGAGCCGAACGATCGCCTGGACCTCGGCGCTCGTCTCCGGGTAGCAGACCGGGCCCGAGCTGCCGCCGTCGAACACCGAGGCGTCGTGGCTGAGCAATGCTCGATGGGCACCGTTGTACTTCACCCGCTCCGGCGACAGCGCCGCACGAAGTGCGTCGACGAAGGGGTCGCCGGAGCTCTCCGCGCGACGTCGCTTCAGCAGGGACCGCATGGGGGCATGGTAGATGTCCGTCAGCCGGGGTGGAGAGGCTCGTACTCCGGTCGTTCCTCGCCGGGAGGCGGCGAGTCGTAGATCGTCACCGTGCCGTCGAGAACAAAGGCGGCCGGTGGTCCTTCAGGGATCTCGCCTGGCTTGTACCGCTGGCCACCGTTGACGAAGCGCCAGAGGCCCGTGCCGTCGCGGTCGATCTCGTCCGGCCCTTCGGCCTCGGAGTCCCACCAGACCTCCGCGACGTCGTCGACACCGCGGTAATCGGGTTCGTACTCGGGCCCCCAGATGCCCTGGACGCCGTATGACAGGGAGGGCGCGGTCAACGCTCGGGCCGTGGGCTCGCCGTCGAACAGTGCCTCGTGGAATCCCTCGACCGTCAGGTTGGGTCCAACGGCCTGGAGGACGGCGTAGAACAGTGCGGGGACCGGATCGATGACGCCGATCGTGTCGTCCGCCGGCGGCTCCTCAGCGTGGAACCACTCGTAGATCGCATACGAGCTCGCGACGCGTCGATTCACCCGGGCAGACAGATTCGAGATACCGAATGCATTGGCCCACTGCTCCTGGTGATACGTGCGCGAGAACGCCGCGGTGTCGACCAGAACCGAGCCGGTGACGATCCATTCGGGCCAGTAGTCCTGAGCCGCTGCTTCGTTGGTGAACTCGCGTGGGGCGATTGGATCACCGTTGAAGATCACCGACGTGACGCCGGCCTCCTTCATCCGTGCGATGACGGTGGCGGCCGACTCCTGGAGCGTCCCGGGGTCGAGGACATAGGACTGGCTCTCAGCGATCTCCCCGCCGTAGCTGGCGAAGACCTCTTCGAAATGCTCGTTGAGGACAGAAGACGCGGCGCTTGCCTGGATCCAGATGCGGCCGAAGACCCGCTCCTGGTTCCGGAAGCCGGGGTCGCCCGCGTGAATCGCGTTGTCGCCCAACAGCCTCTTGCCCACGTACTCGGCGACGAGCGTGTCGAGCTGGTCGGGGCCCTTGCCGAGCGTGTAGGCCAGCCCCGCGTTGTCCTCGTAGTACTGCTGGGACTGCCCTGGTCCACACGAGATGCAGGGGATCCCTCGCGCGGCCAACTCCTCGGCGAAGGCGCTCGTGAGACCCGGCCCTGCCCACACCATGAACGGGTCGATGTCCTCGGCGATCTTCACGGCATCGGCCCGCGCCGCGGCTTCGTCCGAGATGAGACCGGACCCCTGGACGACGTGGAGTTCGACGTTGCGGCCGTAGGTCTCGTAGTACGACTCGTAGTACTCGATGAGCCCCTCCATCGTGGCGATCTCTTGCGGGTTCGTGTCGTCGTTGGCGATGGCGGAGGTGAGGTACAGCATGATGAAGTCGACCTCTTGGGGGATCCACCAGGCGATCCGAATCGTGTCCTCGGTGACGCCTCGGTCGGTCGCTCCTCCGTTCCACCCCTCGTAGGGAGCGAAGCACGCTGCGGCGAAGAAGCTCGGAATTGCGAGCCGTCCCCGCTCCGTGTCGCATCGCTCGCCCCACGCGACGTCGAGGCCCAGATCCTGGGCCACTTCCCAACTCATGACGCCGGGACGCAGCCCGGTGTCGGGCCCGTAGTCGGTCCCGAGCGGCTGGGTGGTCGCTGTCGGCGCCGCTTCAGTGGTCGCAGCCGGCGCGTCCGATGCTTCGGTCGCCCCGGGGGAGTCCCCTGCTGCTGTCGTCGGTGCCGGTGAGGCGCTGGTGGCCGGCGCCGTCCCGTCGTCGTCGCCTCCTCCTCCTGAGAGCACCAGCGCTACGACGCTGATGGTCACGACGACGAGAAGGCCCAGCGGGCCCCAGCGTTTCAACTGGGTCATCTGGGTTCGACCGGCTGAGGCGTCGGAAGATGCGGGCTGCATGTCAACCTCCTGATGGGGATGGTGGTGTGGGACCAGAACGGCCGATCACGGCTGGATCGCCGCCGAGATAGGCGGAGACGACCTGGGGGTCGTCGAGAACCTCCGCAGCGCTGCCCTCCGCGATGATCCGGCCTTGGTCGAGTGCGACGACTCGATCGGACACAGCGGAGACGACGGTCATGTCGTGCTCGATCACGAGCAGGGCGGAGCCCATCTCCTCGCGGACGCGAAGCAGGAGCGGGCCGAGGGCCTCCGCCTCACGCTGAGCGATGCCTGAGCTCGGCTCGTCGAGAAGCACCACCGTCGGACGGTGGGCGATGACGCAGGCGAGGTCGACGATGCGGCGGGTGCCGGTGGACAGGGTGCGGATGCGGTCGTGGCGGTAGCGGCCCAGTCCCATGAGTGCCACCAGCTCGTCGACCCGCTGGGCGACGGCTGCCTCGCTGTCGAACGCCATCGGGAGGTGAAGCGCGGCGGTGATGGGGTCGCCCCACCGGATCCACCGCTCCAATGCGACCGCGATGGTCTCTTCGACAGTGAGGGTTGGAAACAGCCGGGCGTCCTGGAAGGAACGGCCGAGGCCGCGTCTGGCCCGTGCGCTGGGCGCGAGGTTGGTCACATCGGCGACGCCGAGGCGCACCGTGCCACCGT
>CAYUBX010000201.1:0-6263 GCA_964443165.1 uncultured Acidimicrobiales bacterium | reverse complement strand
CGATGCCCGGGAGAGCGGGGTTGCCGACCGCCCTCCACGCCACCGGATAGACAACGGCATCCAGCCGCTCCCGCACCAAGCCGATCACCACGGTCTGTGGCTCATGGGCTTCGATGCTGGAAGCGGCCGGGTGTCCGAGAGCGTGGATCAATCCGGCGAGCTCTGACTCGAGCAAGAACGGCAGTCTTGCGAGCACCTCGCCGAAGGGACGTCGCACCACGACGAAGTCATGGACGAACACGGGGTCTCCACGCAATGGGCACGGGTTCAGGGAAGCGCGCAACAGGCGTGGTTCGCTAGGGCACAAAGTCATCAGTGCGACACTGGTGGGGTGTCCGACGAAGCCACGACCCGGGTGTTCCTGCTCGACGACCACGAGATCGTCCGGCGGGGGGTGGCCCAACTCATCGACGCGGAGCCCGACCTCACCGTCGTGGGCGAGGCCAGCGGGGCCTCGGAGGCGATCGACATCGTGGAGCGAACCCAGCCCAACGTGGCGATCCTCGACGTCCGACTCCAGGAAGGTTCGGGTATCGAGGTCTGCCGCGACATCCGCTCGAGCCATCCCGACATCGCGTGTCTCATCTTCACGTCGTTCGCAGACGACAGGGCGTTGGTCGACGCGTCACTGGCCGGCGCGGCTGGCTACGTTCTCAAACAGGTCCGCGGCAGCGACCTCTTGGACTCCATCCGGAAAGTCGCGTCAGGCGCGCAGCTACTCGACGCCGCGACGGTGCGCCTGGGGATGCAGCGTCTGAGGGAGAGCGACACCGGTCGTGTCGATTCGTTGACCGAGCAGGAACGGCGCATCTTCGATCTCATCGGCGAGGGGATGAGCAACCGGCAGATCGCCGAGCACATGTTCCTCGCCGAGAAGACGGTGAAGAACTACGTCTCCAACATGCTCGCCAAGCTCGGTATGACTCGTCGCACCGAGGTCGCCGCGTTCGCAGCGCGTTTGGAGGAACGGGAGCGCCGACGCTTCGACTAGGGCTGGGCCCGTTGGCAGCAACTCACGACGAGGGAACGACCACGAGCGGACACCGCGGCCGATGGACGAGCGACGATGTCACCGAGCCGACCAGAACACCGGCGATGCCCGAGGCACCACGAGCGCCAAGAACGATCATCGAGGCATCCTCCTCCATGTCGCGGAGGACGGATCGCGGGTCGCCGTACACCACGGCCGACTCGACCTGTCCGATGTCGACCCCGTCGTTGCTCGCCTTCTCGAGAGAAGCGGCAAGCTGGTGTGTGGCGGATGTCTCCATGAGCTCCAGGTCGGCTGCGATCACTCCGACCAGGTGAGCGGCGCTACTGGTCCACGTCGTCACGGCCGTCACCGCCTGTCCCGGTTGCACGTGATCGATCGCCCATTCGAGGCCACGAATCGAGTTGTCCGAACCATCGACGCCAACGACGATCGGCCCGACCGGATCAGCCTCATGCTCGTCCGGCACGATCACCACGGGCACCGGCGACGCGGCGGCGAGCCGTCGACCCACGGCGCCGGTCAGCCAGGCTCCTGCGGCGCGATATCCACCCGAGCCGATCACGAGCGCGGCTGCATGTTCGGCCTTCTCGCACAGCACGGCAGCCGCGTCTCCCTCGACGACAGATTCGATCGGACGCGGCGTCCCCGCGGGCAGGTGCCGGTCGAGCCAGGTGGAGAGGTGGCGCCGCGCGCTCGAGATGACCTCGTCTTTGGCCTCGGCCTCGGCAGTGCCGAAGGGGGTTGCCGCCCACCACGGATAGGTCCAGGCGTGAACCACCTCGAGCTCCCAGCCGAAGCGCGGTGCTTGTCGCAGAGCCCAACTGAGGGCGGCCTCGCCGTGGGTCGTGAAGTCGACGCCGACGATTGCTCGGTTGCTGGTCATGCTGCACCTCTTCGGTCGCGGGACACACAGAAAAGATGTCGATTCCTGGATCTCGGACCCAGGGCCAAAGGTCCCCGATCGTCGGCTCGGTAGTCTTCGGAGCAATGTCGATGAATGGCTCAGCCCCTCTGTTGCGCGGGCTGCTCGATGCGATTCCCGATGGACTCGTGGTGGTCGACGCCGACGGCACCGTCCGTCTGGCGAATGCGACCGTCGAGACCCTGTTCGGGTACGCACCCGACGAGATCGAAGGACAACCGGTCGAGATCCTCGTTCCACAGGAGGCCCGCGATGTGCACCTGGCACACCGTCGGGACTTCGCCGACCACCCGCGCGTGCGCGACATGGGCGTCGCCCAGCACCTGAGCGGACGCCGCAAGGACGGGACCCTCTTCCCCGCCGAGGTCTCGCTCAGCCCCACCCATCTCGACTCGGGCGAGCCAGTGGTGATCGCAACCGTTCGCGACGTGACCGAGCGCAACGCAGCCGAAGAGGAGCTCGCCACTGCGCAGCGGCAGAGCACGTTGCTCGCCGACCGAGAACGCCTCGCCCGCGACCTGCACGACACCGTGATCCAGGAGCTGTTCGCGACCGGCATGATGCTGCAGGCCACCCTCCCGCTCGTCGAGGACCCCACTTGCGCGGCACGCGTCAACGATGCTGTCGACAGCCTCGACAACACGATCAAACACATTCGCGAGACGATCTTCGGGCTCACCAACACCCGGGCGGTCCGGCTCCAGGAGCGGGTCGAGGACGTGGTCCGCTCTTTCGACGAGATGCTCACGGGCCCAGCGACCCTCACGTTGTCCGGTGAGCTCTCACAGGTCGGCGACGATGTGATCGAGCACCTCCTCCCCTCTCTGCGTGAAGCGTTGTCCAACGTCGCCCAGCACGCGTCGGCCACCGCGACTCGCGTCGTCATCACCGTCTTGGGGGACACCCTCCAACTCGAAGTCAGGGACGATGGCGTCGGACCGACCCCGCGCGATGCCAGCGAGTCGGGCCTCGGGGTGAGAAACCTGGCGGACCGCGCCGAGTCGCTCGGCGGTGAGTCCCACCTCGATCCAGCCCTCGAGGGGGGAAGCGTTCTGCAGTGGCGGGTTCCGATCAGCCGCTGACGACGACCGGCGCCCAGCGCCGCCGGTTGACGAACCAGAGAACCACGACGACGCCTACCAGCAGGCTCAGCCGAAGATGCTCGGTCGCTTCAGCCGTCGCCAGCTGGTGCGCCAGCAGCCCCCCGGACAGGATCGCGCCCATGGTGGGCACGACCGGGTGGGGCCGAAACGCAGCCGTCGCTGCCGGGTGGCGACGAGTGACGAATGCGGACACGTTGACCAGCACGAGGACGGCGAGGAGCAGCGTGACCGCGGCACCTGCGAGCTCATCCACCGCCCCGGTTGTGGCGAGTAGGGCCGCGCCGGCAGCGACCGCGACCGACGCGACCACCGGGGTCCGGTACCGCGGATGCACCCGCGCGAACCCCGTCGGAAGAGCACCGTCCTCGGCCATGCCATACAGAAGACGCGACGACGCGACGAGGGCGAAGAGCGACGTGTTGCTGACCGCCACCAGAGCGACGAGCGCGAACCAGCGAGGCGACATCGCGAGCGGGCCCAGCTGCACCACTTCGAGCAGCGGACCGTCGGACGCGGCCAGCGTTTCGGAGGGGACGAGCATCGTGGCCACGAGCACGACAGCCAGGTAGAGGGCAGAAGCGATCGCGACGGCGCCGAACAGCACCCGCGGGAACACCCGCCGCCCGTCCTTCACCTCCGCACTCAGGTGAACAGCGTCCTCGAAGCCGAGGAAGGCGAAAAAGGCGAGGCTGGTCGCGGTCAGCAGACCGTGGAGACCCAGACCATCGAAGCTGACCACCTCGGTCGGCTCGCCGACCCCGTCCAGCAGAGCGGCGAGACCGATGACGATCACGACGATGAGACCGCCGACCTCGATGATCGTCATCCCGACGTTGACCCGGGCCGACGCCTCGATGCCCCGGATGTTGAGGAGGGTCAGGGCCATCACGACACCGAGGGCGACGGCCACCACCGGGAGCCTGACGAACTCCTCGAGGTACTGACCGGCGAAGGCACGAGTGGTGGTCGCGGCGGTGCTGAGGGAGCTCAGCATCACGGCCATTCCCACCACGAACGTCAGCGTCTGACGGCTGAACGCCTTCTCGACGTACAGGGCTGACCCGGCCGGACCGGGAAAGCGGGTGACGAGGGCGCTGTACGACGCGGCGGAGAGCGCCGCAATGCTGAATGCCAGCATGAACGCCATCCAGGCGGACGGCCCCACCTCGCCTGCGACGTCGCCGACGAGGATGTAAATCCCTGCGCCGAGGATGTCGCCGACGACGAGGAGAAGAAGCATCCGGCCGGAGACGACGCGGTGGAGGGCAAGGGCCGACGAGCTCGGAGACGGAGCGTTCGTGTGCATCTCCGAAGTGTCGTGACGCGCCGCGTCGGTCAACAGGGTCGAATGTCCTTGGCGGTCCCAACGCCTCCCACTGACCACCACCAGGACCAATGATCCACAAAGTATCCACAGGTTGGTCCAGCGTTGTGGGTGTCCTGGGGAAAAGCTGGGGAGAGTCGGCGGCAGTGGGCTCTCTGGTGTGGACAGACGGGGATCATTCGATCCAGCGATCCTGCGGCCAATCGGCGTGCGAAGGGCTCAGGAACTGCTGATCAGCCGGGCGCGAGATCGCGGATCTCGGTGCCGTCGATCTCCAGGTGCGTCACGTCGCTCTGCTCGGGCACGTCTCGCGCCACGCAGGTCCACGGGATGCGGTCGACGGTGCCGAAGTCGTCGACGTCGGTGTGGGAGTGGATGCGCACCGTCACCACATCGCCCCGGGCCCGCAGGCGCTCACCGATGACCTCTTCAGAATCCCAGGACGGGAAGTCGGCAACCGAACTCAGGTCGAGCCGGGACGCGACCGCGTTCTGGCAGCTCTGGTAGCTACGGGCGCCGTGCGTGTCGTACCGGAACTCGGCCCGCGAGGTCGTGGTGTTGCCGGTCAGTTGGAAGACCAAGCCGACGCCAGCGGCCGCGAATAACAGCGTCGCGATGAAGATGGAGTAGGTCCCGATGAACCATGCGTGCTGCTTCGGGACAGCGACGCCCGTCGGCGTCTCTTCTTCGACCACCTTGGGTCCGTCGACCCCTCCGACACGAGGTCCCATGGGTCCATGGTAGGCCCGCCCGAACCCGATGCGAGACCAGGGTTCGGACTCGCACCTTCTCCATCGCGACGGGCCTCGAGAACAGCCGTGCGGTCGATTCGCCTCCAGCGCTGAACCGAAGAGACGGAACTACCCGACACGACGACCCGGTTGCGGCCGACAACGATGCCTGCGATCCCCAATTGCACCGCGGCCAGCATGAGAATCGCGCGCCAGCGATCGTCTCTGCGAAAAGCACCACCCTGGCCGCGTCCCCCGTGCAGCACCGACACTCACCGGGGTTCCGATACGACACTTTTGGTGCGCGAGGAGGGACTTGAACCCTCACACCCTTACGGGCACAGGCACCTGAAGCCTGCGCGTCTGCCAATTCCGCCACTCGCGCGAGTGAAGCGGTCAGGTTAGCGGAGCCCCTCGACGTTTCCGAAACGGATCCGAGGGACCGGCACAGACCCGTACAATCCACTTCCGAGATGGGTTTGAAGGGATTCGAGCGCCGCCTGGAGCGACTCGTCGAGGGAGCTTTCTCGCGCGCCTTCCGCTCCGGTCTTCGACCGATCGAGCTGGGGCGAAGGGTCGGCCGGCTCCTCGACGACGAGCGAACGGTCGATGTCAGGGGGCGCACCGTCGTTCCAAACGAGCTCACGTTCACCCTCAACACGGACGACCACGAGCGGTTCAGCCAGATCGAAGAAGCGCTGCGTCGCGAGATCGCCGAGGTGGCGGTCGAGCACGCGGACGAGCGCGGGTATGGCTTCATGGGACCCGTGGACGTGCAGTTCGAGGTGGACGACAACCTCCGGGCCGGGCGCTTCGAACTCGCGGGCGAACTCAAAGCAGCACCGAGCGGGGGGCCGGCCGCTCTGGTCAACGCGGACGGAGACCGACAGTCGATCGAAACGCCGTTCATCCTCGGGCGTCACGAGCACTGCGACATGGTGCTGTCGGGGAAGAACGTCAGCCGGCGCCACGCCGAGATTCGCTCCGACGTGGACGGACTGTTCGTTGCCGACCTGGCGAGCACCAACGGCACCCTCGTCAACGGCCATGCCACCACGAGCCAACGGCTCACCCACGGCGATCTCATCACGATCGGCGACCACCACCTACGACTCGAGGTGGGCTGAGTGTCACCGCAGCTGATCCGCGTCCTCACGATCTGCCTCCTCATGCTGATCTACCTATTCTT
>CAYUBX010000200.1:0-6266 GCA_964443165.1 uncultured Acidimicrobiales bacterium | reverse complement strand
CGGGTCAACGACGGGTTCCTGTTCCCCTTCTTCCAGGAGATCGTCGACGAAGGACACTCCCGCTCCGCTGTCGTCGTCGAGCTGGACGCTGGCAACGACTACGGCTCCGTGCTCGAGCGCATCCGCGGCGACGGCGTCCTGGCCGCGGAGTACAGCTCGGTCGACGGGGCCGACAGCTTCCTCGGCGTTCTCGCGTTGGTCGCCGCGCTCGATCAGCTTCCTGCAACGGGCCACTACGGGAGCCTGCCCTCCGCCGACGGGCCGTTGCCCGGGTGATCGACACACCGTCTGGCCCGCCCCCCACCGGCACCGTTGCCATCGTGCCCGCCTACAACCGACACGACACGGTGGCTGCGACTGTGCGAGCGATCCGTGCCATCGATGGGGTGGATTCGGTCCTCGTCGTCGACGACGGGTCTACCGACGCGACAGCGTCGCAGGCGCAGTCGGCTGGCGCCAGCGTCGAGCGTATCGAGCGAAATGTCGGGAAGGGCGGCGCGGTCGCTCGAGGGATCGAGGTCTCGGGCGCACCGCAGTGCTACCTCCTGCTCGACGCCGACCTCGGAGAGTCGGCGCGGCATGCCACCGCGCTTCTCGAACCGGTGGTCTCCGGAACCGCGGCGATGTCCGTCGGGACGTTTCCCGAGAGCGGACGCAGCCGCGGGTTCGGTCTGGTGAAGCGGGCGGCTGCGACGATCGTCGAGCGGGCCACCGGACTCGAGATGACCGAACCGCTCTCTGGGCAGCGCGCGATCGCCGGGTCGGTGCTGCGGTCGGTCGAGCCAGCGCCGCGCTTCGGGCTCGAGATCGGATTGACCCTCGACATCGCAGCGCGGGGACACCACATCGTGGAGGTTTCGGCGGAGTTCGAACACCGGCCAACAGGACGAGACCTCGCAGGCGTGATGCATCGAATGCGTCAAGGGCGCGACCTCGTCGGTGCGGCGTGGCGGCGGATCGGCTGGCGGCGAACCATCTCGTCTCTCGTGCGATCGATCTGGAGGCGGCGGTGATGGTGGCGCTCACCGTTGTTGGTGCTTGCACCGCAGCGGGGTTGCTGGGATGGAGCATCGCCGGTCCGCTGGTGGATCGACCGACCTGGCGAAAGCGGAACTACCGCGGCGTCGACATCGCCGGCGTGTCGGGGCTCGTCGTGGTGGGCGTGGCGGTCCCGGCCATCCTCATCGTCCGCTCGCTCGATCGGTCGGACCTCACCGACGCGCACGCGGCAGCGGCCCTCGTGGCGGTGATCGGATTCGGGCTTCTCGGACTGGTCGACGACGTGCGCGGCGGACCGAGCGGAGGTGGCTTCGGCGGCCACATCCGAGCACTGATCACAGAGCGCCGCATCACCACGGGGTTCTCCAAGCTCGTTCTCGGTGCCCTGGTCGGAATCGTCACAGTCGTGGTCGCCGACCTCGGTCCAGTTGACGAGGCCTCCGGCGCCGCCGTCGTGCGGGTGGTGCGGGGCGGCGCGCTCGTCGCCCTCGGTGCCAACCTGCTCAACCTCTTCGACCGCGCGCCGGCCAGGGCCACGAAGGTCGCTGCGCTCTGGTGGGTCTTCCTCCTCGCCGGAACCGCAGTGGCGCGATCGACGACCGACGTGGCGTCGCTGGCGTGGTCCGCGACGGCGGTCGGCGCGGCGATCGGGCTCGCGCCCACGGAGATCAGGGAGCGACACATGCAGGGGGACACGGGCGTCAACGCTGTGGGCGCGATGCTCGGGTTGACCGTCGCGATCGTCGGATCGGCGCCAGCGCAGTGGGTTGTCCTCGCGGCTCTCGCGACACTCAACCTCCTGAGTGAGCGGGTGTCCTTCACCCTCGTGATCGATCACACGCCGCCGCTGCGGTGGTTCGACCGGCTGGGCTCGCCCTTCCGATCGTGAGTCGCAGCGGACTCGATCCGCAGACACGCCTCGCGGTGACGCGACGTCACCGGCATCACTGTCCGAGGTCGGCCCGGCGAGTCCGCCCAGCCGCTACATTTCGGGAGAACCAACCGGGATGTACATGTGACCAAGCACATCTTTGTCACCGGTGGTGTGGCCAGCTCCCTCGGGAAGGGTCTCACCGCCTCGTCGTTGGGCCGGCTTCTGAAGAGCCGGGGACTTCGGGTCACCATGCAGAAGCTGGACCCCTACATCAACGTCGATCCGGGGACCATGAACCCCTTCGAGCACGGCGAGGTCTTCGTCACCGACGACGGTGGTGAGACCGACCTCGACCTCGGCCACTACGAGCGCTTCATCGACGAGCCGCTCCGCCAGGACTCCAACGCGACGACCGGCTCGATCTACCAGAAGGTGCTCGCCGACGAGCGACGCGGCGACTACCTCGGCAAGACCGTTCAGGTGATTCCGCACATCACCGACGAGATCAAGCGGCGGATCAACCGGCTCGCCACCGTCGATGTCGATGTCGTGATCACCGAGGTCGGTGGCACGGTCGGTGACATCGAGATCCTTCCGTTCCTGGAGGCCATCCGGCAGATGCGCCTCGACGTGGGTCGGGGCAACGTCTGCTACGTGCACGTGACCCTGGTGCCATTCATCGGGCCGGCCGAGGAACAGAAGACCAAGCCGACCCAGCACTCCGTCACCGAACTGCGCAGCCGCGGCATCCAGCCTGACGCCGTCGTGTTGCGCAGCGCGGCGTCGATCGAGAGCGGACTGCGGGAGAAGATCTCGCGGCTCTGCGACGTCGAGCTCGGGGGAGTGGTCAACGCGCCGGACGCCGGCAACCTCTACGAGATCCCGCTTCTCCTGCACGAGGAGGGGCTCGACACCTTCGTGTGCGACATCCTCGGCTACGGCGAGCTCGAACCCGACCTGGCCGAGTGGACCGAACTCGTCGATCGGATCGAAGTCGCCGAGCGAACCGTTCGGATCGGCATCATCGGCAAGTACGTCAGCCTTCCCGACGCGTACCTCTCTGTCGTGGAGTCGCTCCGTCACGGCGGGTATCACCACGGCGCCGACGTCGAGATCGACTGGATTCAGGCCGAGGAGGTCGAAGGCCTTCTCGCCGCCGGCCGGCTGCGGGACCTCGACGGGATGGTGATCCCCGGTGGTTTCGGCGAGCGGGGCATCGAGGGCAAAGTCGCCGCCGCCCATTACTCGCGCGATCACGACATCCCGTGCCTGGGCATCTGCCTCGGTCTCCAGGTGATGGTGATGGAGTTCTGTCGCAACGAGCTCGGCCTGGTCGGCGCCAACAGCCGGGAGTTCGATCCCACCACCACGCATCCGGTGATCGACCTCATGGACAGCCAGCGCGACGTCACCGACATGGGCGGAACCATGCGGCTCGGGGTGTACCCGGCGCGCCTGCGCGACGACTCGCGGGTCGCGGCCATGTACGGCGACACCCTCGTGTACGAGCGCCACCGCCACCGCTACGAGGTCAACAACGACTACCGGGCACGGATGGAAGAGGTCGGACTGCAGTGTTCCGGCGTGTCGCCCGACGGACGGCTCGTGGAGTTCATCGAGCTCGACGACCCCCCCTTCTGGGTCGGCACGCAGGCCCATCCGGAGTTCAAGAGCCGACCCGATCGCGCCGCGCCGCTGTTCCGCGGCCTCGTGGGCGCCGCTCTGGCCCGTGCAGAGGGCCGCAATCCTCATCTACTCAACCCTCAGGTGGAGTCGGTCGACTGACCGATACCACGTCCATGACGTCCCCCATGGCAGTTCGCGACAACGACGCCGAGTTCAAACTCATCACCGAGGAGCTCCACTACGAGGGCTACGCCTTCAAGGTGTTCAACACCCGGTGGGAGGCCCCGGGCGGAGAGGTCTTCGAGCGCGACCTCGTGCGCCACATCGGCGCGGTCGCAGTCGTACCCGTGACCGAGGACGGCGAGCATCTGCTGCTCGTCAGCCAGTTCCGCACTGCCCTCGGACGGCGTTTGCTCGAGCTGCCGGCCGGTCTGCGAGACGTCGACGGTGAAGCCGAGGTCGACACCGCCCGACGGGAGCTCGAGGAAGAAGCCGGCCACGTCGCGGGCAACATCGAGCACCTGGTGACCCTGGCCACCGCGGTCGGGTTCACCGACGAGAGCATCAGCATCTTCCTCGCCACGGACCTCCGCGCCACCGAGGTGCACGCGGACGGGATCGAAGAGGAGTCGATGACCGTGGAGCGTGTCTCGTTCGCCGATGTCGACGATCTAATCGCCTCCGGCGAGCTCGTGGACGCCAAGACCGTGGCTGGCATCCTGCTGGCCCGCCGTCGCTTGGGGAAGTGATCCACGGGTGTCCTCGGAACTTCCGCTGGAGGCCGAGGACTTCTTGACCTGGCTCGCCACCGAGAAGGGCCGGTCTGCGTCGACGCTGAAGGCCTATCGGCGCGACCTCCGGACATACATCGACTGGCTCGAGGAGCGGGGCGTCGACATCGGCTCTGCCGCCGAGGATCACGTGGTGGGCCACGTGCACCATCTGCGGTCTCTCGGACGGGCGCCCGCCACGGTCGCGCGGGCGACGGTCGCGGTGCGCGCCCTTCACCGGTTCATGGCGGGGGAGGGCCTCGCCGAGCAGGACCCGACCGCCGCCGTCGATGTTCCGAGCGTGCCCCGTGGCGTACCGCGCTCACTGCGCGAAGAACAGGTGCTCGCCTTGCTCGCGTCCCCGGTGGGTGATGCGCCGCTGGCGCGCCGCGATCGGGCGATGCTCGAGACCCTGTATGGCATGGGGCTGCGCATCAGCGAGCTGGTGGGGCTCTCACTCGGCGATCTCGACCTCGACGATCGGCTGGTGCGCGTCTTCGGCAAAGGGGCGAAGGAACGGATCGTCCCCGTCGGCCGCCACGCCGCCACAGCCATCGGTGACTGGCTCAGCGGCGCAGGGCGCGGCGCACTCGAGCCTCAACGGTGGGCATCGCGCGACGACGAAGAGGCCGTCTTCCTCAACGCCAGGTCGCGCCGGCAGAGCCGGCAAGGGGCGTGGCTGGTGGTTCGTAGACACGGTGACCGAGTCGGGCTCGGAGACGAGCTGACCCCGCACGTCCTACGGCACTCGTGTGCGACCCACATGCTCGATCACGGCGCCGACATCCGCTCGGTGCAGGAGCTGCTGGGCCACGCGTCCATCAGCTCGACGCAGCGCTACACCGCCGTGTCGCAGGAACGGCTCACTGCCGTGTATCGCGACGCGCATCCGAGGGCGCTGGCCTGACGACCGCTCGGCGAGGTTTGGGTGCAGACTGGGTCGGCGTGCGTGAGTTCGACGAAGTGAGTGGGAAGTGAGCCGGACGGTCTTCGCCATCACCATGGTGGTGGCGATGGTGCCGTCCGTGATCCTGCACGAGATCGCGCACGCCTATACGGCCGATGCGTTCGGCGACAGCACAGCGCGGCGGGCGGGACGCCTGAGCTTCAACCCGATCCGGCACATCGATCCGGTCGGAAGCGTTCTCGTGCCGACGGTGATGGTGCTCCTGCTGCCGTTCGTGATCGCGTGGGCCAAGCCGGTGCCCGTCCTTCAGTCGAACTTGCGCAACCCACGGGTCCACAGCCTCTACGTTGCGCTGGCTGGTCCAGCCACCAACTTCGCGCTGGCGGGTTTCGCGATCGGTGCGTTCCAACTGTTTCGACCCGAGCGCGACACGTGGCCATGGCTCTTGTTGGCGATCTTCACGATCGTCAACGTGATCCTCGGCATCTACAACCTGCTGCCGATTCCGCCGCTCGACGGTTCTGCGGTGATCGAGTTCATGCTCCCACGGTCCAAGCTCCACTGGTGGTACCGCATCCGGCCGTACACGATCTTCGGCCTGCTGGCGATCATGCTCCTGGCGCGCGGGTGGCTCGAGCCGATGTTCGACTGGGCCGTCGACCTCTGGAACTCACAGCAGTGATGGGACGGGCGCGCCATCTCGTCCGTCGGTTCGCGACCTCGGTGCGGGGTCGCACGCCAGACGCAGCCGACGAGACGTGGGCGCGCTCACTCTTGACGGACGCTGAAATCGCGCTGTGGGAGCGGATGACGCCGACGGATCGGGCACACGCTGTTGAGGTGGCGCGGCGAACCGCGCTCGAACTCGACGATCCAGCAGTTCTGGCCGCCGCGTTACTCCACGACGTCGGCAAGATCGAGGCACAGGCCGGCGCGGCAGTGCGCGTCGTCGCCACGCTTGTTGGACCCGTCGTGAGTGACGCGCGCGCGGCTCAACTCGCGGGCCGAACCGGTGTCGCGGGGACTCTGGGGCGCCAGCTCGGCTACCCCGCGCTCGGAGCGAACCTGCTGGCAGGTGCGGGAAGCGCGC
>CAYUBX010000199.1:0-6285 GCA_964443165.1 uncultured Acidimicrobiales bacterium | reverse complement strand
GAAGGTGACGCCCTCGCGCTGGCACGCCATCGCGATGGGCACGACCGGGAAGCCGACGATGCCGAAGACGTACTCGACGCCCTGCTGTTTGAGGTTGCGCGCGAGGATGCGCGCTCCCGATACATCCGCCACGGTCAGGCCCCGACAGGCGTGTCGACAGGAACTGTGTCCATGTGTGCCGGCGCGACGATCTCGAGAGCTTCGAAGTCATCCGACGCGGCGAGTTCGTTGTGGACCATGCCCGGCGGGATCGCCAGTGCGGCGCCAGCGGCGACCCGCTCGGTGCGACCGCCCTCAAACGCCAGGTCCACCCAGCCCTTCAGCACGTACACGAACTGCAGATCGCAGACGTGGTAGTGCCAGCCGGTGGTGTCCATCACGTCGGTGGCTCGCATGACCTGGGCGCGGTAGTTGCCGCTCGTGGCGCTCTCGAGCCCGGTGTCGCGATACTCGAAGAACGACCGCCGCCCGGTGTGGGCGAACTCCGCGTCGTCGAATTGCTGCAGCAGCAGCTCGGCCATGGACGTTGAGACCTCGGACATGCTTCCCCCTGGAGTCGCTGCCCGACGCTACCGCACCGCCGAACTGCCAGCTTGTGACGAGACCATCGCCAAGCCCGCAACAACCTGCGCTGCCCCGATCCACCGCACTGCTCACACCCTGAGCCAGCACGATCGTAGGAATGGCCCATATTGGGTGGGCGTCGGTGGGGCTACAGGATCGCGACGGCGTTGCCGGGAGAGCCGAGCGCGAAAGGGATCCGCAGGGGAGCGGCGACGAAGAAGAACTCCCAGCGACCCTCCGCTTGGCAGGCCGTGGCGAGTTCGTCGTAGTCGAACATCTCGCCGAGGGCGAAGCCGAGCGTCGGGAGAACCCGGCGGTGTAGCGAACCGTCAGCAGGCTCGCCGGGCACCACTTCGACGGCGGGGTTGTCGCAGCAGAGCGCGGCCGGATGGTGGTTCCAGAGCCATCTCGCCATGTCCTCGTACGCCCGCAGGCCGGCAAAGTGTGGCGCGGCGGCGTAGGTCTCCCGTTCGGATCGACCGAGCGCCCGGTAGCCCGCCGCCCATCCGAACCGAATGCACAAGATGTCGCCGACCTGGAGTTCCGCACCCTGGGCGTCGATGGCTGCTTCGAGGTCGGCGACCTCGACCGGGCGGGGATCCAGCGGATCGAAGTCGCCCTGCGACGACAGCCACGCTCCGACATCGATGAGGACCCCGCGCCCCGCGATTCCGTGCTCGGTCCAGTGGTGCACGCCGAGCCCGTTGGGTGCGTCGAGCGGATCTTCGGTCCGACCGCCCCAATATCCGTGCTCACGACATCGGACGTGGTTGAGCCCGTCCCACTGGGTGGAGCCCTGCAGGTGGAAGTTGTCCACCCGATCGTCCATCTCGTTGCGGCTGAGCGCGAACGTGACGTGTTCGAACGGTTGGCGCCCGAACAGCGGTGGACTCGGCAGATCGAGCGGAAGGTCCAACGACACGCGCCGCCCCGACCGGATGAGCCCGGCGGCCGCAGCCACCCGCTCATCGGTCAGGAGTCCGATCGACCCGAGGACGTCGTCACGGCCGAAGACATCCCACGCGTGGCGTACTCCGAGTCCCTCGATCTCGGGCAGGTCGTCGTAGTCGGGAAGGTTCGCGGGCGCGGGCACTAGGGAATCTCTCCGGCGTTGAAGGCCTTGAGCGCACTGTGCAGGCCATTCTCACGAATGTGTTTGTTGATCGCTTTCACTGGCGGTGAGGCATGCGCGATGGCGTCGATCTCCACGGATTGCAGGAGAGCCTCCCGAAAGCCCTGGATCTCCTGGATCCGGTTCGCCGACTGCTTCTGCAGGGCGAGGATCTCCTTCGGCGTGCGCGACACCTTCGCCGCGTACGCAGCGACGGCGTCGTCGAGTGCGTCGGCGGCCACCGCGCGGTTGAACAGGCCCCACTCCGCCGCTTCGGCACCGCTGATCATCTCGCCGGTGGGGAAGAACATCTCCTTGGCCTTCTTGGGCCCGACCAGCCAGGTCCACACCGATCCGACGTACCCAGCGCCGAGGGGGAGCTGTGGCGTGCCGACCTTGGTGTCGTCTGCCACGAAGGTCACGTCGCAGATCGCGGCGAGCTGCGTTCCTCCCGCGAGGCAGTAACCGTGGACCTTGGCGATCACGGGCATCGGAAGGTCCCAGATCCGCAGCCAGTTGCGCATGATGCGTTCGAGGCCGGCTCGGTCGCCGGTGACCCCTCCACCACCGGTACCGCCGGCGGTGATGTCGTAGCCCGTGGAGAACGCACGGCCGGCTCCCTGCACCACGGCGCAGTGGATCTCTGTGTCGGTCGCGAGCTCCTCGAGAGCTCCGACGAGGTCTTCCTGCAACTGGAGTGAGATGGCGTTCATCTTCTCTGGCCGCTGCAGCGTGACCGTCGCGACTCGCCCGTCGCGTTCGACGTCGACGGTGTCGTACATCTGTCCCTCCTCGATGCCCCCGGCGTGCGAACGCTAACACCGCGCCCATGGGACGGTTCCGGGCGGTGTCGAACGCCGATACCGTCGGAGGCGTGGACGGAGTTCGTGGAGTGTTCGCCAACCGAACGCTCAACCTTCGGTCGGTGCAAGCCATCGGCTACGACATGGACTACACGCTCATCCACTACCGGGTGGACGAGTGGGAACGCGCCGCGTTCGACCACGCGCGTCGCTGGCTGATCGAGGCCGGCTGGCCGGTGGAGGATCTCGCGTTCGATCCGGACGCGTTCACCCTCGGGCTGGTGTTCGACCTCGATCTCGGCAACCTGGCGAAGGCGACCCGCTTCGGGTACGTCGTGCGAGCCCAGCACGGCAGCACTCCGCTGACCTTCGACGAGCAGCGCTCGGCGTACGCCGAGACGGTGATCGACCTCTCCGAGGACCGCTTCGACTTCATGAACACGATGTTCGAGCTGAGTCGAGCTGCACTCTTCACCCAGTGCGTGGACCTGCTCGACGCCGACCACCTCCCCGGGGTGCGGAGCTACTACGAGCTCTACCGGCAGATCGATGCGGCGCTCGGCCGGGCGCACGTCGAGGGCGAGTTGAAGGCGGAGATCCTGGCCGACCCGGAGCGCTTCGTCGAACCGGATCCCGAGATCGTGCAGACGCTGCTCGATCAGCGAATGGCCGGTCGGCAGCTGCTTCTCATCACCAACTCCGATTGGTCCTACACGCGCCAGATCATGGCTCAGGCGATCGGGCCCTTCTGCCCCGACGGAAGCTCGTGGCGCGACCTGTTCGACATCGTCATCGTGTCCGCCGACAAGCCGCGGTTCTTCTCCGACCCCAAGGCGCTCTACCAGGTGGTGGACGAGGAGCGATCACTGTTGTCTCCGCACTCCGGCGAGCTGGAGGCCGGGTCGGTGTACTTCGGCGGCAATGCTCGGCTCGTCGAGTCCAGCCTGGGACTGTCGAACGCACAGCTTCTCTACGTCGGCGACCACCTGTTCGGCGACGTCCACGTCACGAAAGACCTTCTGCGCTGGAGGACGGCGCTCGTGGCGCGCGAACTCGAGGCGGAGATCGCGGCGGCGGGGGAGTTCACGGACGGCCAGCACACCCTGCAGGCTCTGATGGAACAGAAGCGGCGCCTCGACTTCGAGAGCGCGCAGCTGCGAATGGATCGCACCCGGTCCCGCCGCAGCGGGCAGGATCTCGCTCGCGAGGTGGCGCACCGGCTCGACGAGATCAACGCCGAGTCACGGTCGCTCGACGAACAGATCGCACCGCTGGCCCAGGAGTCGAGCCGGCTCGGCAACGCCGCCTGGGGTCCGCTGATGAGAGCGGGAAACGACAAGAGCCTGTTCGCCCGGCAGGTCGAGCGCTACGCCGACGTGTACATGTCACGGGTCTCGAACCTCGGCCGCGAAACCCCCTACGCCTACTTGCGCGCTGCCCGGGGGTCGCTTCCCCACGACTGACCCTCCCGTCTGCCAGCTCGTGGTGCGACTGGGGTCTCTTCGGAAGTCGGCAGAGACGGGGTCAGCCGGCGGCGATGAGCGCGATGGCGACCAGGGCCAGTCCGAGGCCCGTGAGCTGGACCGCGCGGAGCCGTTCGCCGAAGACAATCCACGCCCAGAGAACCGTCACGGCGGGGAAGAGCGACACCAGCACGGCGGCGACGGCGGTCGAGCCTTCGCGGCTCGCCACGATGAACATGCCGTTGGCGCTGGTGCCGAGAAGGCCCACCCCGAGGATCAGCGGCCAGGCCCTCGCGGGGACGCGCTGCCCATCGGTGGGTGCGGGAGCAGCGTCGCGGACGAAGACGACCACCACCAGCAGCAGCGCAACCGAGCCACCTACTCGCGCCGCGACCAGCGGCCACATGCCACCGTCGTCCGACGACTCGGCGAGGAGCAGGAGAAGGAGGCCGAGACCCACGGCTCCCCCGAGGCCGTAGAGGAGGCTCGCGGCGACCGTTCCCTGCGACTCGCCGCGAGCCAGCGAGGTGAGACCGATGGCGACCAACCCGACGGCGATGCCCACGCTCGCCGCCGCCGACAGATCGTCGCCGCGAAGTGCGCCGACCACGACGGGGATCGCGGCGGTCCCCACGCCGGCCAACGGCGCGGCGATCGCCACCCGTGCCCTGGCGTATCCCGCGTAGATCGACACCAGCCCCGCTGCGCCCGCGATGCCGCCCGCCGCGCCCCACGCGAGGTCGGAGCCGACGAGGGTTCCGTCGATGACGGCAAGCAGCACCGCCCCGACAGCGATGCCGACCACATGGCCGAGCATCGTGACTCGTGCCGCGGCCACGCGCCGCGCCGCGAGGCCTCCCAGGAAGTCCGACGTGCCCGCGGACAGAGCGGCCATCAGGCTGAGGAAGACCGTCAAACGGTCACCTTGTCGACGTCAGGCGAGGGTTGCGGTGGAACTCGATCAACTCGATGATCGTCCCATCGGGATCCTTGAAGCAGACGAACTTGGTGTGACCGCCCATGAACAGGGGTTCGGAGAGAAACTCGACGCCATCGGCCTTCAGGCGCTCGTACTCCTCGTCGAGCCCGATCGTCCACAGTGCGATTCGGTTGATCCCGAGATGGGCGAGATGCTCGTACGGGGGGCGCCGATCAAGCGGTTCGGTCCATTCGATCAGGTCGAGACGCGCCTGCCGACCCTCGGAGGGATCGAGCATCATGATCGCCGCGCGGCCCTGGCAGCCGGGCATGCCCAGACCCTCCGCGAGCTGTTCGTCGCCCCCGGTGGGGAGATCGAGCACCGTCTGAAACCCGAGGTTCTCGTAGAAGGGCCGGGACACGTCGAGGTCCGAGCAGTTGACGTTGACGTGGAAGATGGCCTTGATCGGCATGCGCCGCAGCGTAGGGCGCGTTCAGCCGAGCGTGGGGAGCCGGTACGCCGTGGCGGCCGCATCGTGGTACAGCCAGCGCTTCTCGTCGTTGGACGCGCCGGCGGTGATGCGCTTGAAGGCGTTCCAGAGAACGACGTAGCCGGCGCCCCGCTTGTCGACCGGGAAGTTCGACTCGAACATGCAGCGCTCCGGACCGAACTGTTCGATCGCGAAACCGATCGGCCCCGACCAGTGCTCTTCGAGCTCAGCTGAGGTCGCGGGCGTGTCGCGCTTGTCCCACCGGAAACCCATCATGGGCATCCCGATGCCACCCAACTTGAGGTAGGTGTTGCCACACGCGGCCAGCTCGGTCATCGCCTCTCGCCAGAACCCGAGAATCTCATCCCGTCGGTCCTTGTAGGGCCCCGTTCCGAGGACGCCTCCGAGGTGATCGACGACGATCGGGGTGTCCGGACATGCCCGCGCCACCGCGGCGAGTTCGGGCAGCTGCGGGTGGTAGACCATCGCGTCGTAGGTGTATCCGAGGCGCCCGACTGTGGCGACACCCTCCAGGTACGCCGGGTCGTCCATCGAGGCGCTGGTGCCCATCGCGAGCGGAGGATGGTCGTCCTGGGCGGTGATGTACCGAACGCCACGGAACCTGCCGCGCCCCGCCTCCTCGTGGGCTTCGAGCACCTCTGAGACCGCGCTGCCGAGCGAGACGTCGGCAGTGCCCATGATCCCGGCGATCTCCGCCTGGCCCGACCGGCTGCTCTCCTCGGCGACCTCGACAACGAACTCGGTCTCACCGATCGGTCGGAGGTGCTTCGGGCCCTCTCGCCGGTACTCGGCGTGGCATTCGAGAAAGACGGTGCGAACGACGTTGTGGCCCGCACCAGTGTCGGCGTGGAGGTCGGTCAGGGTGTATGGCCAGCCGGTGACCCCCTCGTCGAGCCACAGGTGGTGGTGCGGAT
>CAYUBX010000198.1:0-6286 GCA_964443165.1 uncultured Acidimicrobiales bacterium | reverse complement strand
CTGCCCCCTCGTCCGTCTCGACGTCGAGCACGACGCTCTGCTTGCCCCTGTTGTACGACCAGTGGTGCAGCGATCGCTCCGGATCCGCCACATCCCCAGCGAACGGACCCATCTGCCGCACGTCCGAACCGCCCGGTGGTTCGATCAGGATGACCTCCGCGCCGAGCTGCCTCAAGATGAGGCCCGCGAGATGTCCGCGCTCGTCGGTGAGGTCGATCACCCGGTAGCTCTCCAGCATCGGCACCCCCTCGATTCCCCTTCGAACTTCGAAACCAAGCCCGCACCCCCCACAGCTAGGGTCAGGCGATGAGCGCCCCTGCCTCGCCGGCGACCGGATCATCGCTTCGACGCGTGGAGGATGATGCGCTGCTGAGAGGGTCGGCGACCTACACCGCCGACATCGGCGACCCTCGGCTCGAGGGAGCGGGCCACGCCGCCTTCGTCCGCAGCCCCATCGCGAGCGGAGCCATCGCGACCATCGACGTGAGCGACGCCGCTGCGGCACCCGGCGTTCTCGGAACCTTGATCGGGAGCGAGCTCGACGACGAGCCTGCAGTGCCGTTCGCCCTCCCGGTGGAGGACGCCGGTCCGCAACCGCTCCTTCCGTCAGCGGCCGTCTCGTTCGTCGGTCAGGTGGTGGCCGTCGTCGTGGCGGAGACCGCCGCCCTGGCAGCAGACGCCGCCGAGCTCGTGGTGGTCGACTACGAGCCGCTCGATCCCGTCCTCGATCTGGACGAGGCGCTGGAGACGAGGACGATCGAGAGCACCCGCTTCCACGGAGGCTCCACGCCCGCTGGTGTCGATGCCGGTGAGGTCCGTGTGGACGTCAGGACCTGGAATCCGCGGCAGGTGCCCGCGGCGATCGAAGCCCGATCGGTCGCGGCCGCCTGGACGGACGACCGGCTGATGGCGTGGGCGGCGACGCAGACACCACATGCGTACCGCAACAACATGGCGGCACAGTTCGGCGTTCCCTCCGACGACATCCACGTCGTTGCCCCGCAGGTGGGGGGCGGCTTCGGCGGCAAGGTGTCGCGCAGCGCCGAGGAGTACCTGGTTCCCCTCATGGCCCGTCGTCTGGGCCGCGCGGTGCGATGGAACGAGTCGCGATCCGAACACTTCGCCACGGCCACGCAGGGGCGCGCCGAGCGTATCGACGTGTCGCTCGCGGGCACCGGTGACGGCCGCTTCACTGCGCTGCGTGCCGAACTCACCAAGGACGCGGGCGCGTTTCCGCTGGTCGGCGTGATGCTGCCTGCGGGGTTCACCACCTTCATCGCCAACGGGTGCTACGACATCGCCGAGGTCGAGTTCCAGTCCGTTGCCGCGACGACCAACCTGCCGTCGACCTCGGCCTATCGGGGTGCGGGTCGGGCACCGATGATCGGCGCGCTCGAACGGGCCGTCGACATGTACGCAGCCCGAGTCGGGCTCGATCCCGCGGAGGTTCGGCGGCGCAACCTCATCGATCCTGACGCCATGCCGTACGACACTCCGACCGGCGGTGTGTACGACGAGGCGGACTACCCGGCGGCATTCGAGCGAGCCCTCGAGTTGGCGGGATACTCCGAGCTCCGCGCCGAGCAGCTGTCGCGCCGAGGCGCCGGCGGGTCGACCGAGATCGGCATCGGGATCGCTTGCTACAACCACATGACGATGGGAGGAGGTGGGGAGGCGGCCAGCGTCACGGTCAACCCGGACGGAGGCGCCACGGTCGTCACCGGCTCGACCTCGCAGGGACACGGTCACGCCACCACGTGGAGCCAGATTGCGGCCGATGTCCTGCGGATCTCTCCCGATCTGATCAGCGTCGTGGAGGGCGACACCTCGGCGATCGACAGCGGGATCGGAGCGGTGGGATCGCGATCCGCGCAGACCGCCGGCATCGCCGTGCACCGCGCATCAGCGGAGGTCGTGGAGCGGGGCCGCCAGCTGGCTGCCCGTCTCCTCGAGGCGGCCGTCGAGGACATCGTGCAGGCCGATGAACTGGGCGCGACCGCGGGGTTCCACGTGGTGGGAACGCCGGCGAGGGCGATCGGGTGGGGCGAGCTGGCTGCGGCCGGCCTCGACACCGACGACGAGCTCTCGTGCGGGGACGTCTTCGAGCCCGAGCTCAACACGTACCCATCGGGAACTCACGTCGCCGTCGTCGACGTGGACACCGAGACCGGCGGCTGGGAGCTCCGACAGCTCATCGCCGTCGATGATGCCGGTGCCGTGATCAACCCCATGATCGTCGACGGACAGATCCACGGGGGCCTGGCGTCCGGCATCGGGCAGGTACTGGGTGAGGTGATGACCTACGACGACAACGGCACGCCGCTCACGTCCAACTTCGCCGACTACACGCTCCCCTCGTCGGACCAGCTCCCGAGCTTCGTGACCGAGCATGCGCCGACGGCGACGAGCATCAACGCGCTCGGCGTGAAGGGTGTGGGCGAATCAGGCACGATCGGCGCCACCGCTGCGGTCCACAACGCGGTGATCGACGCGATCCGCCATCGGGGTGTCGGCCACATCGACCTCCCGTGCACTCCCGAGCGTGTCTGGAGCGCGATCCAGACCGCTGACCCTCAGGGGCGATAGCCGTGGGTGTACCGGCCGGTCTTTCGAACGGGCGCGATCAGGTTGGCCCAGCGGCACAGAAGAGGCCGGGTGTCGCGTGGATCGATGATCTCCTCGATGTCGAAGCTCTCCGCCGTACGGAACGGTGATCGGACTGCGTTGAGGCGATCGGTGATCTCCGCCTTCATGGCATCGGGGTCGTCCGCCTCCGCGAGCTCGGCCTTGTAGGCCACCTCGAGGCCTCCCTCGATCGGCAGCGAGCCCCAATCCGCGGACGGCCAGGCGAAGCGATAGGGCGCGCGCTGCGGGACAGCTGCGGTTCCGCCCGCGACGCCGAACGCCTTGCGGATCACCGCCACGGCGAAGGGCACCTCGGACTGCATGAGCGCTGCCAGGGCGCGGCTGCCCTTTCGAATGGTCGCGTCCTTCTCCGACTCCGAGCCGATGTAGAAGCCGGGCACATCGCACAGGTGGACGATCGGAAGGTGGAAGGTGTTCGCGAGATCGATCAGGCGGATCGCCTTCTCTGAGCCATCGGCTGTCCACGCGCCGCCGTAGATGTACGGATCCTCGGAGATCTCGGCGACCGGCCATCCGTCCCACCGAGCCAGACCGGTGATGACGGACTTTCCCCACCCTCGGCCGATCTCGAAGAACGAGTCGCGGTCCATCACAGCCTCGAGGATCTCTCGCATCTTGTACGGCCGACGACGGTTGCGCGGCACGACATCGATGAGGAACTCCTCGCGACGCTGCGGGTCGTCGTCCTGGGGACCGCGTGGCGGCAGCTGGTGCGCCGACTGCGGGAGGTACGACAGGAACCGACGCGCCGCCTCGAACGCCTCCTCCTCCGAGTCCACGAGGTCGTCCACCGCGCCGTTCGTGGTGTGCACGTGCGTCCCACCGAGGTCCTCTTTGGTGATCTCCTCCCCCGCGTGGTCGATGAGCGCCGGCCCGGCGATCATCATCAGCGAGATGTCCTTCACCATCACCGAGTAGTGGCTGGTGACGACACGGGCGGCGCCGATCCCCGCCACCGAGCCGAGGGCGAGCGACACCTGCGGCACCACGGACATGGACTCCACCACGTAGGGCCAGAACCAGATGTCCGGCACGTAGGTCCGACCGATCGTCTCCAGCTCCTTCACCGAACCACCGCCGCCCATGCCGTCGATGAGACGGATGATCGGGATCTCGAGGTCGAGAGCCATCTGCTCCACCACCTGCGATTTCCGCTTGTTCGCCAGCTCCGAGCTGCCGCCCCGCACGGTGAAGTCGTCGCCGCAGATGATCACGGGACGGCCATCGACCGTCGCATGACCCATCAGCAGGTTGCCCGGCGTGAACTCGACGAGCTCGCCGTCCGGCCCGTACTCACCGAGACCCGAGATGTGGCCCACCTCGTGGAACGAAGCGTCGTCGGCCATCGCATCGATCCGCTCGCGGACGGTCAGCTTTCCGAAGAAGTGCTGCCTCTCCACCTTGTCCGGCCCACCCATTCGATCGGCGAGCGCTTCCCGCCGTCGTAGCTCCTCGACCTCTGGCTTCCAGCTCATGGCGACATGTCTAGCGAAGTACCGCTGGAGGCGACCGGTTCCGGGTCGTCGGGCCTCTTCCGGGTCTGGGTGCTCGACGCCGGTGGTGGAGTCGGGGACCTGTGACGACGGCCGCGCGATCTCGTGGACGATGAGGGTTCTCTGAGCTTCAGCGCGCCGACGCCAGCTGCCGCGCGGTGAGACGGGCGTACAGCCCTCCCGCGGACGCCAACTCGTCGTGCGTGCCGACTTCGGCGACCCGCCCCTCGTCGAGAACGACGATCTTGTTCGCATTGCGGACGGTGGACAGACGATGGGCGATGATGACCGTGGTTCGGCCCGACATCAGGGCCTCGAGAGAGGCATGGACCGCCGCCTCGTTGACGGCGTCCAAGTGCGACGTGGCCTCGTCGAGGAGCAACACCGGGGCGTCCTTCAGGAACGCTCGGGCGATCGCCACACGTTGACGCTGGCCACCGGACAGGCGAACCCCGCGCTCCCCCACCTGCGTCTCCAGCCCGTCGGGGAGAGAGCCCACGAAGTCCGTGAGGGATGCCTGGTCGATGGCTCGCCGAACCGCTGCCTCATCCGCCTCCGGCCGAGCCATGTGAACGTTGTCGCGGAGCGAGCCGTTGAAGAGGTAGGTCTCCTGGCTCACCATCGCGACGCTCGCGCGGAGGTCGGCGAGGTCCAGGTGTCGAAGGTCTTCGCCGAACAGGCGGATGGCGCCGGCATCTGGATCCCAGAAGCGCAGGACCAGCTGGGCGGCCGTGGTCTTGCCGGCTCCCGAGGGGCCCACCAACGCCACCGTTGTCCCGGATTCGACATCGAAAGCCACTCCGTCGAGCGCCGGACGGGTGGTGCCGGGGTAGGTGAAGGCGACCTGGTCGAACGAGATCGCGACGCCGGTCTGCCCCGCATCGAGTTCGGCCGGATGCTCCGGCGACTGCACGGGAACCGGCTCGCTGTGCACCTGGTGCAGACGGCGCGTCGCTCCGAGCGTGTCGGCGAGCTGTCGTCCGACGTGCGCGATCTCCGAGACCGGGAGAAAGCACGCCAGGGCGAGAAGGGTCAAGAGCGGCAGGGTCGTGGCGGCCAGCTCGCCGTTCGACACGAGCGACGCACCGGCGACGACCACCGCGAGGCCGCCGAGACCCGTCGCGACTTCGAGCACCGCCGTCTGACGCGACAGGCTCCGGTAGAAGGGCAGTCGTGCCGCGTGATGGCGGCGGACCCGCTCGAGGAAGGCCGCCGACCTGGCCTCGGCCTGCTGGAAGGCGAGCACTTCGCCGAGCCCCTGCACGGTGTCGACCACGAACGCGTTGAGGTCGCCCAGAGCCTCGCGGTCCTCCGAGCCAAGGGTGTCGAGCCTGCGTCGGACGAGGAACGGGCTGAGCGCGACGGCGACGAGGAACGGGATCAGCGCGAGGGCCATCGGCCACCCGACGATCGACAGGGTCACGATCACCGTCGCGGGCACGAGCACCGCCACGAACGCCGGAGCGACCGTGTGAGCGAAGAAGTACTCCACCATCTCGACATCGTGGGTCGCCATGGCGACGAGGTCGCCGGTGCGGCGCCGGACGAGGTACGCGGGCGCCAGGCGGTCGAGCTTCTCGTAGAGGGCGACGCGCATCTCTGCGAGCATCCGAAAGGCCATGTCGTGCGCGATCCACGACTCCAGCCAGTGCAGAATGCCGGCGAGTGGGGCCGTCACGGCGAGCGCGACCAGGAGGCCGCCGAAGGGTTCTCCCCGCCGGACAGCCGCCACCACGAGGGCGCTCAGCACACCGACGCCGATGAGCGCGACAACCCTGGTGACCCCGAAGAAGAAGGTGGCGGCGAGGCGGCCGCGCCAGGGACGCACCTCGGCGAACAGCGATCGGATCGCCCCGCCCCACCCCAGACCCTCGGCGGAGATGATCTCGTCGTCGCCAGGACCCCCGTCGACCTGCAGCCGCTCGACGTCGTCGACGGACCCCGCGCGTCCCGATTCGACGAGACCGACCGTCTCGGTTCTCGTCACCTGGTCCGCCATGAGCTCGTGGTACTTGCCGCGGCGGGCCATGAGCGACGAGTGGTCGCCCGACTCGACGACCTGGCCCTCCTCCAGCACGAGGATGCGATCGGCCCCGATCACGCTCGAGAGCCGGTGGGCGAAGATGAGGGTCGTCCGGCCGACCATG
>CAYUBX010000197.1:0-6307 GCA_964443165.1 uncultured Acidimicrobiales bacterium | reverse complement strand
CAGTTGCAGTAGTCGTCCCAGAACCGCCCGTGCCCTCCGTCGGGGACGTTCTCCGCGAAGTACGGACCTGGCTCCGCGAGGTTTCGCGCGACACCGGAGCGGAGCTCCTCGACCCACGGGGCAAAGATTCCGCGCACGGCGACCGCCCCGTCGACGGCGAAAGCGTCGATCGTCTGCGGGTCGAGCTCCATCGCCACGTCGCCGACCCTACTGTCGGTGTGGTGCGCATTCGATCTGTGGCCGCCGCCGCTCTCCGCGATCCCACCGCTCTGGGGCGCACGCGCACCGCCGCCACCGACCTCGGTGTGGGCGATCTGTGGGACGACGTCGTGTGCGTCGTGCACGACGCCGATGGCCGGTGGGGTGCGGGGATGACCCAACACGCCGGACCGGTGGTTCCGTTGATCAACGACATGTTGGCGCCCGTCCTCGAAGGGACGGACGTCACGCCTGCCGTCGCATACGACCGGCTCTCCCACCGATGCCGCGAACACTTCGGATCGATGGGCATCGCCTCGTACGCGATCAGCGCGGTCGACCTCGCCCTGTGGGACCTCGCCGGCAAGATCGAACAGCAGCCCTGCCACCGAATGTGGGGCGGCCCCGAGTCGCCCGAACTGATCTGTTACGCCACCGGGGCGGACGTACGGGAGCTGCTCGACGAGGGCTTCGAGGCCATCAAACTGCCGTGCCCCTGGACAGGCGATGCCGCATCCTCGCTGGACCAGATCCTGGTAGCGCTCGATGAGGCACGAAATCTAATCGGGAGCGGCGATCTCATGTTGGACTGCTGGTCGATCGACGCCGCCGCTGACGCGATCGAGGTCGGACGTGCCGTCAGCGCACACGATCTGGCTTGGATCGAGGACTACGTGCGCCCCGACGACTGGGTGGCGTACGCGGAGGTGCGGGCTGCGCTTCCCGACGCGGTTCTGGCCTCGGGCGAGCGCTGGCACACCGAGCTCCCGTTCACCCGGGAGATCGCTACCGGCAGCGTCGACATCGTTCAGCCCGATGCGCTGTGGGTCGGTGGCGCAACGCCGACCCTTCGGATCGCGGAGACAGCGGCACGTCATGGCGTCGGGACCGCTATTCACTGTGCCGGCAACGACAGCTACGGACAGCACCTTGCCGCGGCCCTGCGAGACCATACGGTCACGGAGGTCTACAGGGGTGTCCCGCGCTATCGCGCCACGCCGGGCATGGGCGAGCCGGTGGCGGGCATCATCGTGCCGTCCGAGGAGCCGGGTTTCGGCCTGGCGTTGGACCTCGAGACCATCGAACGCGCGACCTGACCTGGTCGATCCACGACTGAGGTCAGGCCTGCGATCCGTTCCTCTTGCCCGGGTTCGATTGCGCGGACGGCACAAGGAGCCACACCACGAGAGCCGCCAGGGCCATCACCACGAGATAGAACTGCCACAGCGGCTCGAACGTCGCGCCGGCCTGCGCTCCGCTCGACTCGCCCACCAGGCCGACGGCGACCGCGATCCCGAGCGCCGCCGCGACGTTGCGCACTGTGTTGAAGCCGGCATTGGCCTCACCCCAGTAATCGGAGTGCACGTGCTTGAGCAGGGCGCTGTTGAGCTGTGGTGCCACCAGCGCCCAGCCGGTTCCCATGGCTGCGATCGGGAGAAAGAGGCTCTCGAGATAGGACGCATCGGCATCGATCCAGTACCACTGCCATGCCATGCCGCCCACCAGGATCAACGACCCGATCCTGAGCATCCACTTGTACCCGTAGCGGTCCGCCATGGTGCCGCCGATCCCCGTCGCGATCCCAGAGAAGACGGGCCCCGGTGTGAGCGCGACTCCGATCGCGAGCTTGTCCCACCCCCACACCCGGCTCATGTAGAGCGGCCACATCAGCCACATCGACATGCCGGCCAAGTGGACGAATGCGTTGGCCAGGTTGGCGGTCCAGACGGGCCGCTCGCCGAACAGCGTCAGGTTCAGCAGCGGAGCCGGATGGCGTCGCGACCGGAAAACGAAGGCCGGTAGCAGCAGCAGCGCCGCGATGAAGCAGCCCACGACGACCGGATGACCCCAGCCCCACATCGGGCCCTGGGAGACGGCGAAGACCAGGACGGTGATGGCCGTCGTGCCCTGCAGCGCACCGACCAGGTCGAGCCGCCCAGGCGTCGAGTCGGCCTTGGACTCATTCACCGATCCCCATCCGAACAGCAGGGTGAGCCCGGCGATCGGCGCCGTGAGGAAGTACAGCCATCGCCAGCTGCCCAACTCGAGCATTGCGGCCGACGCGCTCGGGGCGATAGCCGATGCGATCGGCCCCATCGCCGCCCACACCCCAACCGCCGTGCCGTGCCGCTCCTTCGGGAAGTCGGGCAGGATCATCGCGAGCGACGCAGGGAGGACGAAGGCCCCCGAGATGGCCTGCAGCACGCGGGCAGCGATCAACACCCACACGGTGGGCGCCGCGGCGGAGAGCACTGCAGAAACGACGAAGCCGGCCAGACCGAGGCGGAAGATACGCCGTCGTCCCGTCCGATCCGCGAGGCGGCCGCCCACCAGCATGAAACCGGCCAGGCCGATGAAGAAGCCCGAGGACGTCCATGCGACGATGCTCTGGCCGGCATCGGGAAACGAGCGGGTGAGGTCGTCGAACGCGATGTTGGTCGCAGTGGCGTTGAACGAGACCAACACCGCACCGGATGAAGCAACCGCCAGCCCGCGCCACGCCTTCGCCGACACGGTCGGCCTCGTGGCCCACCCCGGGTCGGAGAAGCGTCCCGCAGGGGGCGGAACCGCAACCGGGGTCGCCTGCGTCACGGCGACAGTGTGGCAGCAGCCGGGGCCGAACCCCTGATCGATGCTCATGGACGCGGCGGAGGCCGGTAGCTTCCGCGCGATGAGCACTGTTCTTCCTCAACTGATGAGCGGCGTCCACCTCACAGGGCACGGTGACGTCGATCGGCTCGTGTACCGCGAGGACATTCCGATTCCGGTCCCTGCGGACGATCAGGTCCTGATCGAGGTCACTGCAGCCGGCGTCAACAACACAGACATCAACACCCGGTTGGGGTGGTACTCGAAGAGCGTCGACGGCGCGACCGGCGAGATGTCCGACGGGGACCGCAGCGTGGATGTCGCCGATGACGGGAGTTGGTCCGGGATCCCGTTGACCTTCCCTCGCATCCAGGGAGCCGACATGGCGGGCCGAATCGTGGCCGTCGGGAGCTCGGTCGATCCGAAACGACTCGGGCAACGGGTGCTGGTGCGCCCGATACACCAGTCGCCATGGAGCGAAGAACCGGTGACGATCGGCTCAGAGTACGACGGCGGTTTCGCCCAGTTCTGCGCAGCTCCGAGCCGCGAGACCTACGCGATCGAGTCGGACATGACCGACATCGAGTTGGCGTCGTTTCCGTGCGCCTACAGCACCGCGGAGGGGATGCTCCACCGTGCCGGGGTCACCGAGGGTGAGCGGGTGGTGATCACCGGTGCGTCCGGAGGCGTCGGATCCGCTGCTGTCCAATTGGCCGCGCGTCGCGGTGCTGACGTGATCGCCGTCGCGTCGACCTCGAAGTGGGACGCGGTCCGTGCCCTGGGAGCCCACGAACTGCTCGATCGATCGGCGGATCTGGTGGCTGAGCTGGGGGTCGACGCGGCAGACGTCGCCGTCGATGTCGTGGCGGGACCCGGCTTCGGCGCCCTCCTCGATGTGCTGCGACCAGAAGGCCGGTATGTGACCAGCGGGGCCATCGCGGGACCCATCGTCGACCTCGATGTCCGCACGGTGTACCTGAAAGACCTCACCCTCATCGGAAGCACGCGACAGGACCGGGTGGTCTTCGAGAACCTCGTGTCGTACATCGAGCGCCGGGAGATCGAACCCGTCGTCGCCGCCACCTACCCCCACTCCGCGATTCGGGACGCCCAACGAGATTTTCTCGCCAAGGGCTTCGCCGGGAAGCTCGTCCTCATCCCACATGCGAGACTGTGAGGGAGCAGCTCACCAGGGGGCGACATGACGGTTCAGGGGCTCCACCACGTGGCGTACCGCTGCAAGGACGCCGCGGAGACGACCAACTTCTACACCCGCTACCTCGATCTCGACTTCTCGATCGCCATCGCGGAGAACGAGGTGCCGTCGACGGGCGAGTTCTCGCCGCACATCCACATCTTCTTCACGATGGGCGACGGCAGCTCCGTCGCCTTCTTCGAGCTCCCCGAATCACCGGACATGAAGCTCGATCCCAACACCCCGGACTGGGTCCAGCACCTCGCGCTCCGCGTCGACGACATGGAGATCCTGGGCAGGTACAAGGAACGGCTCGAAGCAGACGGTCATGAGGTGATCGGCCCGATCGATCACACGCTCTGCCAGTCGATCTACTTCTTCGACCCCAACGGTCACCGGCTCGAGCTCACCGTCGACACGATGACCGACGAGCTGCGGGGCCAGCTCGCCGACATGACCACCCCCCTCCTCGACAGCTGGTCCGAGACCAAGCGGGCGCCCGACGTGGACCTTCTGCTGCACGCCAACGCCCGCGACGACGGCTGACCGCGTCAGCTCAGGAGAGAACCAACCTCCGCAGCCACCCGTTGCCCAAGGCCGGGTGACGTCTGGACCCCCGTGCCGCCGAGGCCGGCACACCACACGAAGCTCGGCTCCGACAGATCCGATCCGACCACGGGGCGCCGATCCGGGGCGAAGACCCGTAGTCCGGCCCACGTTCGCCGCACGCTTCGGATCTCCAGCGTGGTGTGCGTGTTGATCCGATCGATCGCGAACGCGACATCGAACTCGTCCGCTCGTGGATCACCTGGCGGGTGCGGTGTTTCGTCGGCGCGTGAGCACAGCAGATGTCCGGGAACATCCGGCTTGAAGTAGAAGGTGTCGTCTCCCGCGTAGACGAGGGGCAAAGCGGAATCAGCTCCGCTGGAGGGCGCGATGAACGCCGTTCGCTTGAGGGGACGGAGACCCACGGGAGCAACCCCTGCACGCTCGGCGAGTTCGTCGGCCCACGCGTTTGCCGCGTTGACCACCACGGGTGCGACGAGCGTCTCACCGCCCGCCTCGACCGTCCACTCACCTGAGCCTCGCGTCAACTGGATCGCCTCACGGGACCGGTGGATCGCTGCGCCGTGTGACCGAGCACCGCGCACGTAGCTCTGGAGAAGACCCTCGACATCGATGTCCATGCCGCCCATCTGGGCCTCGGCGGAGGCGATCGACTCCGGGCGGAGCACGGGACAGAGGGCGACTGCCTCCTCGATCGAGATCGGCGTGGCGCCCATCAGACGCTCGAGTTCCCCCTCAGCATCCGCCGGCTCGATCCACAGCAGGTCGCGCGGGGTGAGTAACGGACCCGTTGCGTGCCCATCAGCATCGGCCTCGAAGAACGCGAGCGACGCGGCGGTCAGCTCGTCGGCGTCCTCGCCCCCGTATCCGGGGATCAGTGTCGCAGCAGACCGCCCCGAGCTGTGAGCCCCGAGCTCAGCCTCGCGCTCGACGAGCGCCACATCCAGACCGCGCGCGGCACAGAAGTGAGCGCACGCCGCGCCGGCGATCCCCCCTCCAACCACCAGCACGTCGACCGTGTGTGTCACACCACCGAATCTCCCACATCCGCGGCACCGGACGCGACGCCGATCCCCCGCGGCGGGACATGCAAGAGTGGAAGGCCAGCACATCGGCGGAGGGGAATCATGATGACCGGTCGACCGTGGATCAACGTCACCACCCTGGGGGATCTGATCGCCCAGCGTGCAGCGGAACACCCCGATCGCGAGGCGATCGTCTTTCCGGACGCCCGCTTCACCTACGGAGAGTTGGAGGAGGTCGCTCGCCGGTACGCACGGGGACTTCTCGCCCTCGGGGTCGCCCCCGGCGATCGGGTCGGGTACTTCCTCCACGAGTGCATCGATTCAGCGGGCATCCTGCTCGGCGCAGCGAAGATCGGAGCCGTCACCGTTCCGCTCAACGCTCGCTTCAAATCCTTCGAGCTCCGCCAGGTGGTCACCCACAGCGGCATGACGGTGCTGTTCGCCTCCCGCCCGGCGGCGCCGGACCTCGTGGGCCTCATCAACGAGACGTTCCCCGAGATCCAGAACGCGACCGCTGGTTCGCTCGACCTCGTGGACGCGCCGGAGCTGAAGGCGACGGTGGTGCTCTCCGATGAGAGCGCACCGGGCTTTCTGAGCGGCTCGGAGTTCGACTCACTCGGGGCGGATGTAGCCGACGACCGGGTGAGCGAGCGGGAGGCGGCGGTCCGCGTTCGAGACACCGCCGTGATCATGTACACCTCCGGGACGACGGCTGCGCCGAAGGGCGCCATGA
>CAYUBX010000196.1:2784-6308 GCA_964443165.1 uncultured Acidimicrobiales bacterium | reverse complement strand
GGCCGAGGCGCCGATCTGGATCGACGACAATCCCAACCTCACCGTGATGGAGATTCGGGCCAAGGCGCGGCGGCTCAAGAGCCGCCGCGGCGACCTCGGGCTGATCGTGGTCGACTACCTCCAGCTGATGACTGGCCGAGGCAGCGCAGAGAGCCGCCAGGTCGAGGTGTCGGAGATGTCCCGTGGCCTGAAGATCCTCGCCCGCGAGCTGGAGACCCCGATTGTCGCGCTGTCACAGCTGAGCCGTGGCCTGGAGGCCCGCACCGACAAGCGTCCGATGCTCGCCGATCTCCGTGAATCCGGCTCGATCGAGCAGGATGCCGACGTCGTCGCGTTCATCTACCGCGACGAGGTCTACAACCAGGAGTCCGCCGACATCGGCACCGCGGAGGTCATCGTGGCCAAGCACCGCAACGGCCCCACCGGCACGGTGCGGCTGGCGTTCCTGAGCCACTACACCCGCTTCGCCAACATGGCCAAGGGCGGATAGGCACCCCGAAAAAGGGTGCGACGGGCGCAAGGAGCTGCGGTCGGGGAGACCGTTGGACAGAGGAAGTAGCTCCTGCACCCGTCGCCCTATTCCATCGGTGCAACCGGGCTGAGGTTGAGGTTCCCGGGTCAGCCGATGTCGGCGCCGGCGAGGACGAGCACGAGAACGATCACCACGAGGGCGATCACCGCGCCGACCGGTCCGAACCACAGCACGAGTCGGGTGCCGAGAACGGCCGCGGTTCCGAGGAGGAGCAATCGCCCGCCGAGTGGCAACGGCTGCTGCCGTTCGACCGCGACGACACGAATGGTCACCACTGCGACCGCGAGAACTGCGACGACCGCCATCGCTGCGATAGCGGGCATCAGAAGGGCGGCGATCGCGGCGACGAGGAGTGTCGCCGAGAACAGGGCGGTGCGCTGCGGCCGGTCGAGGTGTGCCACGACAAGAGCCTGACACGCATCGGGGTTGGCCTGGGCACGGTGATGATGCGAGAGTCGGATCCACAAGGAGGTCGTTGGGGTGTTTCTGGGTCCGGATCTGTTACCGCTGCTCGTGTTGGCGCTCGGTGGGGCGATGTTGGTGGGCAATGCGCTGGCGATCGTTCGCCCGCGCGCGGAGGCCAAGAACGACGACGAGTTGGCGCGCGCCCCGCTGGGCCGGAGCCTCGTCATGGCTGTCGTGGGTCTCGTCGCGACCATCTGGGCGATCGCCACGCTCACGAGCTGACGAGTTCGAGCTGGCTGGCGAGCGTGGGCGGCGAGTGGAGCGGGTGACGGGAATCGAACCCGCGTTATCAGCTTGGGAAGCTGAAGTTCTGCCATTGAACTACACCCGCGAGACCGCCCCGAGGGGCGGGCGCGGGGTCAGCATATCCGCCGCGAATCGCGCCGGACAGCTGGGATCGAGCCCCGCGACGCGCCGCTAGGCTGCGGGCCGCATGATCCTCTCCGACCGCACGATCCGCGCCGAACTCGACGCCGGACGCATCGTCATCGAGCCCCTCGGTGATCAGAGCATTCAGCCATCGTCGGTCGATCTGCGGCTCGACGACACGTTTCGGGTGTTCCTCAACCACACCCGGCGGGTCATCGACGTTCGGGAAGATCAGACCGATCTCACCGAGGAGGTCGTGGTGAAAGAGGGTGACGCGTTCATCCTTCACCCCGGCGAGTTCGCGCTGGGATCGACGCTCGAGCGGGTCGCGATCCCCGACGATCTCGTGGGTCGCATCGAAGGCAAGTCGTCACTCGGCCGGTTGGGGTTGTTGATCCACACCACGGCTGGGTTCGTCGACGCCGGGTGGGATGGCTATCTCACCCTCGAACTCTCCAACGTGGCCAACTTGCCCATCACCCTCTACCCGGGCATGAAGATCGGACAGATCAGCTTCATCCAGATGACCACCCCGGCCGAGGTGCCGTACGGGTCGGACACGCTCGGATCGAAGTACCGCGGCCAGCGCGGCCCCACGCCCAGCCGCTACCACGAGAACTTCTGATCGTCTCAGGAGAGGGTCACTCGGGCTCGACGCCCCCGTCCAGGTGATCGGTGTATTCCTGGAAGCCATCCTCGTCACCGTCCACCAGGAATTGGGCCTGGCGGGCCCACGTGGCCGTGCTCGCCGTGAACGGCATGTTCTCCGCCGCATCGAGAATCGCCTCGAACTGGGCCTGCTCACCGGCGGCCAGCTGGGCGAACGAGGTGATCCCCTCGGCGTTGAGCAGCTCTTGCGTCTTGGGGCCGATGCCTTCGATGCGGGTGAGGTCGTCGACCGTTGTCTCGGGAGGGGCCTCCTCGAGGGTCGCGGTCCCACCGCCGCCCGAACCGCCTGACGAGAAGGCCTCCATGCGCTCGGCGGTCTCCGCCGCTTCTTCGGCTTCGGCTGCCTCGAGCGCGTCGACCAGATGAATCGAGATGTCGGCGACCTTGACCTGGTCGTCCTCGACCCCGTGCCCCTTCACGCCGTCGTCGATCATGATGTAGCAGAAGGGACACGCCGTCGCGATGCGGCTGGCACCAGTGCCGAGCAGCTCCTCGGAGCGCTCGTCGTTGACCTTGGTGCCGATGGTCTCTTCCATCCACATGCGGGCTCCGCCGGCGCCGCAGCACATGCCCTTGGTGCCGTTGCGCGGCGCCTCGACGATCTCGACGCCGCCGAGCTGACCGATGACGTTGCGTGGCGACATGTAGATGTCGTTGTGCCGGCCGAGGTAGCAGCTGTCGTGGTAGACGACCCGCTCTTCGAGCCGGGCGTCGGAGAGGTTCAGGGCCCCGGACTCCACCAGCTCCTCGAGGAACTGGCTGTGGTGGATGACCTCCCAGTTACCGCCGTACTGCGGGTACTCGTTCTGCAGAGTGTTGAAGCAGTGCGGGCACTGGGTGACGATCTTCTGGACGCCCATCTCGTTGAGCGTCTCGATGTTCTGGGCTGCGAGCATCTGGAAGAGGTACTCGTTGCCCGAACGGCGAGCCGAGTCGCCGGTGCACATCTCCGACGGCCCGAGGATCGCGAAGTCGACACCAGCGCGTCGTAGCAGTTTGGCCGTCGCCTCGGACACCTTCTGGTTCTTGTCGTCGAACGAACCAGCGCAGCCCACCCAGTAGAGGTACTCGTGGCTGAAGGGATCGCTCGGGTCGACCACCTCGACGTCGATGTCGTCGGCCCAGTCGGCGCGCTCACCGTTGTTCATGTTCCACGGGTTGGCGTTGTTCTCCATGCCGCGGAAGGCGCCGCCCAGCTCAGCAGGGAAGTCCGACTCCATCAGAGTCAGGTAGCGCCGCATGTCGAGGATCTTGTCGAGGATCTCGATGTTGACCGGGCAGTTCTCGTCGCAGGCCCGACACGACGTGCACGACCACAGTTCCTCGGTGCTGACCCGCTCGAACATGTTGTTGGCGCTGACGGTGATCTCCTTGTCGACCCCGATCGGGGGAGAGACCGCACCGTGTTCGCCGGTGGCCGCCATGATCTCGCCCGTCTTGAGGACGATCTCGCGCGGGTCCAGAGGCTTGCCCGTGGCGTGGGCGGGGC
>CAYUBX010000196.1:0-2774 GCA_964443165.1 uncultured Acidimicrobiales bacterium | reverse complement strand
GGAGCCCGTCGCCGTCGGCGTCCTCGAAGCTCCGCACATAGGACACGAAGGCGGCCCACTCCTTCAGTTCCTGTACTCCGGGCTTCTCGGGATCGGCGTCGACGAGGGCGGCCTTCATGTCCTCGAGGGGCTTGCCGGTGGCGTGGGCGGGGCACACCGCGGTGCAGCGGCCGCACATGGTGCAGCTGTCGGTGTCGAGCAGCTGCTTCCAGGTGAAGTCTTCGATGACCGACGCACCGATCGTCTCGATGTCCTCGGCCTCCATGAGATCGGGCAGGGCACGCATCGCGCCCTTGGGGCGCTCCCGGTCCTTCAGGTACATGTTCAGCGGCGAGGTGAACATGTGACGCAGCATCGTGATCGGCAAGATCGCGAGGAACGCGAAGAACGTGATGATGTGCGCGATCCACATCGCCTGGTGCCAGCCGGAGATCGCGTCGATGCCGTCGAAGAGATCCGACAACGGGTAGCCGATGAACGACCACTCCTCGTACTGCGGGCGCCCCTCGTAGGCGATCCGGAAGGCCTCGGCCAAGAAGCCGGTGACGCCGATGGCGAGAAGGATGCCGAGCACCATCGCGTGTTCGGGCCGGGTCTTGATCTTGATGCGGTATGGGCGCTGCACGTAGCGGCGAACGATCGCCCACAACATGCCGGCCACGAAGAACGCCCCGGCCAGATCGCCGACGAAGCTGAAGCCTTGATACACGCCGCCATGCAGGAACTTCATGCTCTCGGGCAGCTGATGATCGATCTCGAGCGTCGTGGTGACGCCGAGCAGGACCAGGAAGCCGTAGTAGAGCAGCGCGTGCATGGCTCCTGCAGCCGGGTCGCGCAGAAGGGTCTGCATGATGACGCCGGCGCGGTAGTCGTGCAGCCGACGCTGCGCGTTCTTGCCGGTGGTGGCCCGATTGTCGGGAGCGCCGCGTTCCCAGTTGCGGACGCGCTGGCTGAAGTTCCACGCGCCGATGAGGATCAGCCCGATCGTGATGACGTAGAAGGCCAGCTTGAGGCCGCCCGGGATGTTCCCGAAGACGGTCCGGTGGACGTCGTTGTCGTTGTGGAAGTCGAACACCGTCGCCGCGATTCCCGACGCCGCTGTCACGACGGCAAAGACGACACCGATGGCGAGGGCGAGGTGATGCGGCTTGATCCGTCCGTTTGTCACGGCGGCCAAGTTACTTCAGCTAGCCGAAGATCTTTCGATCCAGATCCCGGACCCGGGCGGCCATCGAGGCGAGCATTTTGCGGGCCAGTGCCGGGCTCTCGTCGATCAGTCCGGTGAAGGCGCGAGCGGTGAGAACCAAGACGCGCACGTCGGTCCCCGCCTCGACGGTGGCGGTGCGCGGCCCGAGATCGAGGAGCGACAACTCGCCCACCGACTCCCCGGCCTCGAGCTCTGCGATCTTGCGACCATTGCGCCGCACGACCGCGGTGCCCTCGAGGATCACGTAGGCCTCACGGCCCGTGTCCCCCTGTTCAATCAGAATCGAGCCGGCGGAAATCGCCACCTCGTCCGCTGCGCGGGCGATCTTTGTGAGGTCCCGTTGGGAACAGGTGGAGAAGAGTCCGACCTGGCGGAGCTTCTCGATGGAGTTCTTTCGCGCCATGGTCGTCGATCCTAGGTCGACGAGCGCAACCGATAGGACGTCCTCGGGGTGCCATCTGCCGCAGCGATGTGAGATCCTGCGGTCATGGTTGCCATGGTCACTGCCGTCATCAAGCCCCACCGCCTGGAAGACGTGATCGAGGCACTCCGCGACACCAACGTCAACGGCGTCACCGCGTCGGAGGTGCGCGGCTTCGGTCGACAGGGCGGCCACACCGAGACGTACCGAGGGACCGAGTACCACGTGGACTTCATTCCCAAGGTCCGAGTGGAGATCCTCGTCGCGGCCGAGGAAGCCGACGCGGTCGCCGACAAGATCGTCGAAGCGGCCTGCACCGACAAGATCGGTGACGGCAAGGTGTGGATCACCCAGGTCGACAGTGTCGTTCGGATTCGGACGGGTGAGCGCGGGGTCGACGCTCTCTAGGTTCGTTCAGGCGTGCGGAGGGTCGGGGGAGTCTCCCCTGTCCGTCCGCAGCCCCATGACCACCCGCCTTGGCAGACCCCTCACCTAAGTTGTCAATTACGCACTCAAGTTTTATACTGGTCATCAACATTCGGAGTGGGAAAGGGCTCATCTGGGCGCCAGACTCACCGACGAACACTTCATCCCCCTCAGGGGAGGCCCTGACCTCCCAGACCAGGAGAACGACACAAGATGCCCAAGGCCGTTGGTATCGACCTCGGAACCACCAACTCGGTCGTCGCAGCGATGGAAGGCGGCGAGCCCACTGTCATCGCGAACGCCGAAGGCGATCGCACTACCCCCTCCGTCGTCGGCTTCTCGAAGAGCGGCGAGGTTCTCACCGGTGAGGTCGCCAAGCGGCAGGCCGTCACCAACCCAGAGCGGACGCTCGCGTCGGTCAAGCGGCACATCGGCACCGGCTGGTCGATCGACATCGACGGCAAGGGCTACACGCCGCAGGAGATCTCGGCCCGCGTCCTCCAGAAGCTGAAGCGTGACGCGGAGGAGAACCTCGGCGACGAGGTCACCCAGGCGGTCATCACCGTGCCGGCGTACTTCGACGACGCGCAGCGCACCGCGACCAAAGAGGCCGGCCAGATCGCCGGGCTCGAGGTGTTGCGCATCATCAACGAGCCCACGGCTGCCGCGCTCGCCTACGGCCTCGACAAAGAGACCGAGGACCAGACGATCCTCGTGTTC
>CAYUBX010000195.1:0-6312 GCA_964443165.1 uncultured Acidimicrobiales bacterium | reverse complement strand
AGTTGGCGCCGCAGCCCCAGTCGTTGGAGTTGCGGATGACACCCGCCACCACGCCGCTGCTCTTGGCGATCTCGATGAGGTGCTCCATGAAGCGGGTGATCACGAGCTGCCCGAGCCCGTGCTTGCCGTCGGCGACGACGACTGCAGGTGTCTCCTGCACGATTTCCATCTGCGCTGCCGGGTCGGTCGATTCGTCCTGGAACCAGCCGATGTACCAGCTGACCCGCTGGAACCCATGGGTGTCGACGCCACGGAGGTCCGACCAGAGCTGGTTGTCGACGACCGTGGTGGCGTCGGCTTCGCTCATTCCGGCCGAGACGTACGCGGCGATGCCCCAGGGTCGGAGCTCGTCGATGCGGAACGAAACAGGCGCGTCCGGCTGACCTTCATTCGGCCGGTCGTCGGGAATACCGCGTGGGTGGTGGTCGTCGCTCACGAGCGAACTCCTGTGGTCGGTGATGGGTGCCTCAGAGGGCGTCGATGATCGCGTCCGCGAACTGCTCTGTGCCCGCTGATCCTGCCTGATCTGGGGTCAACTGTTGCCCCTCTGCGTAGACCGCGGTCACGGCGGCGTCGAGCCGGCCCGCGGCTCGATCGAGGTCGAGGTGCCGCAGCATCATCATCGCCGACAGGATCGTGGCCGTTGGGTTGATGATCCCCTCGCCGGCGATGTCTGGCGCAGTGCCGTGCGCCGACTCGAAGTAGGCGAAGTCGTCGCCGTAGCACCCCGACGGCGCGAGTCCGAGCCCGCCGATGGTGCCTGCGCCCTGGTCGGAGAGGATGTCGCCGTAGAGGTTGGGGAGGAGCAGCACATCGAGGTCGTGCGGTTTCACGACCAGCCGATGCGCCATGTCGTCGATGATGAACTCTTCGTGTTCGACGTCGGGGTACTCCGCCGCGATCTCGCGAACGATCTCGCAGAACCACCGATCCGTCGCCGGCAGCATGTTGGTCTTGGCCGACACCGTGAGCTTGCCTCGACGCTGTCGGGCGAGCTCGAACGAGAACCGCGCCACCTGCTCGGTCCCGGGGCGGGTGATGATCTTGGCCGCGTAGCGACCTTCGTCCGCCCCTTCGGGGATGCGCGAGCGCGAGGTCGCCAGACCGGCGTCGAGCAGGTCCTTCGCCGCTCCCATCACGCCGATGTACATGTCCTCGAGGTTCTCGCGGACGATGACGTAGTCGATGCCCTCGGGCCTCGCGAGCGGGGAGTTGTACCCCGGGCGCCACTGCACCGGGCGCACGTTGGCGTAGGTCTTCTTCCCCCAACGCATGAGCATCGCGCCGGGCGTGACACCGCTGCTCGACCCGAACAGCACCGTGTCGGAGGCGTCGATGTGGCGGGTGACCAGCTCCTCGCGCTCTGTCTCGGAGAGGTCAGCGAGCTCGACGCCGGGGGGGACGTGATCCCAGTCGATGGGCAGATCGAGTGCGTCGAGCACCCGGAGGCAGGCGGTCATCGCCTCTGGAGCAGCGTCGTCTCCGGGGATCACCGCCACGGTCGCGCGTGAATCGGTCATCGGGTGATCGTAGGCGCGCCGCCATAGGCTCTCGCCGATGACGACCCCCGCTGACCCGGCCGCCTCCCGCGTCGCCTGGTCGGTGAAGGGGTTCGCGCCGCTGTGGTTCTGCGGGCTGTGCTGGAACTGGGCGCGTTGGGGGATTGCGTTCCTCGCCGCGTACCAGGTCAACGAGATGACCGACTCTCCCCGCCTGGTTCAGCTCAAGGGGTCGGCGCTGTGGGAGCCCCTGCTATTCGGCGGCGTCCTCGGTGGGGTCATCGCCGACCGCTTCGACCGGCTGCGAACGGTGCGGGCGCAGCTCGTCGTCCTCGTCCCGTGCCTCGTCGCGATCGGGCTCGCTGAGCGTGCCGGGGAACTCCGGACATGGATGATCTACCCGTTCCTGATCCTCGCAGGCGTCGGATGGGTGGGCGACATGACCAGTCGGCGCTCCCTGATCTACGAACTCGTCGGCCCGCGGCGGGTCGATCACGCGATGGGGGTGGAGATGGCGTCCACGGCGAGTGGGGTGGCGATCGGGAACCTGCTGGGCGGCACGCTCGCCGACTCGCTCGGCGTGGGCGCAGCCTTTCTCCTCGTGGCGGCCATGATGGCGGCTGGCCTGGTTGCCCTCGCCTTGGTGCCGCGGGCCGCCTTCCAGGACCAGTCCACTGACGATCGCGACTCGGTCCTCGTCGAGCTGCGCGAGGCGTTCGCCCTCGCTCGCGACGTCCGTGTCCTCCGCTCGATCCTCGGGATCACCGTGATCGCGAACTTCTTCCTCTTTGCGTACTTCCCGGTCGTGCAGCGAATCGGTAGCCGGCTCGACGCCTCCGCGTTCGAGATCGGCGTGTTGGCGTCGATGACCGGTTTCGGGATGATGGCCGGCTCGTACGTGATCATCCGCCACGACCCGAGATGGCGAGGGCTGATGTACGCGGGCGGAGTGGTGTTCGGCATGATCATGCTCGTGCCGTTCGCGACGGCGCCCGCGCTGTGGGTCGCCTGCACTGCACTCTTCCTGGCCAGCGTTGGAGCGGGATTCTTCGGCGCCACACAATCGACGCTCGTCCTCACCGCGGTCGACGACCAGGTCCGCGGGCGGGCAATGGGTCTGCTCAGCATGGCGATCGGAGCGCTTCCCGTGGGGACGTTTCTCCTCGGCGAGATCGCGGAGGCCACGGGTGCCCGCGCGGCCGTGATCTCGATGGTGTCGGCCGGCTTGGTGGCGATAGCGCTCTGGCTCGTGCTGGTTGGCGATGTGCTGAAGGTCGCCCGAGAGGACTGACCCTCCACAGACCGAAGACCTGGGGGTACAGTCGCCACATTCACCAGTCGTGACAAGTCCACGTTGTGAAGAAGGGGACAGGGGTCCATGAAGGCAGCCGTACTCAACCAGATTCCCGGTGAGCTGGAGATCGAGGACATCTCGGTCGACAAGCCGGGACGCAACGAGGTTCTCGTGCAGGTCGTCAACGCCGGCCTGTGCCATAGCGACCTTCACTTTATGGACGCCGCATGGCAGACCGGCCTGCCCGCGGTGATGGGCCACGAGAGCGCCGGCGTCGTGCAGGCGGTCGGCGACGACGTCGCCTACGTCAAGCCGGGCGATCACGTCATCACCTGCCTGTCCGTGTTCTGCGGCAACTGCAACCTCTGCCTCACTGGCCGGCCCAACCTCTGCCGCAACAACGCCGCTGTTTCGCGGAGCAAGGGCGACACCCCGCGCTTGGCCAAGCCGGACGGCACCGCCGTCGAGCAGTTTGCCCGCCTCGGCGGTTTCGCCGAAGAGATGCTCGTGCACCAGAACGCGGTCGTGAAGATCCGCGATGACATGCCGCTCGATCGGGCTGCTCTCATCGGCTGTGGCGTCACCACCGGCGTCGGTGCCGTGTTCAAGACCGCCAAGATCGAGCCGGGGTCGACCGTTGCCGTGTTCGGTGCTGGTGGTATCGGCCTGTCCGCCGTGCAGGGTGCGCGAATTGCGGGCGCCGGTCGGGTGATCTCGGTCGACGTCACAGCCGACAAGCTCGAAACGGCTCGCGCGGTCGGCGCCACCGACACGGTGAACGGTGCCGAGGTCAATGCCGTCGAGGCCATCCACGAGATGACCGGTGGAGGCGTCGACTATGCGTTCGAGTGCATCGGCCTCAAAGCCACCTGCGAGCAAGCGTGGGGCGCCTCGAAGCTCGGCGGCACCACGGTGATCGTCGGCATGATGCCGTTCGGCGAGAAGATCGAAATCCCGGGCTACGAGGTCTTCATGATGGAGAAGCGCCTCCAGGGCTCGATGATGGGCTCTAACTCGTTCCGGGTCGACATGCCCCGCTACGTCGACATGTACCTCGACGGTCGGCTCATGCTCGACGAGATGATCTCGAGCCACATTCCGCTCGAGCAGATCAACGACGGATACGAGCAGATGCGTCAGAAGATCGGTACCCGCACGGTCGTCGACTTCAGCTGATCTCGTCACGGGCGGGGCGACGCCCCGCCCGGACGAACGACCTCTACCCACCGACGGTGGAACGAGGAGAGACGTCGTGGTGAGACGGGTGGGAATTCTGGCGGTCGTCGCCGCGACCGTCGCGGTGGTCGCTGCAACCGGCCCCGCTGGCGCGGTCGGCGAGGTGGGCCCCAACAACGACATCCACCAGTACGGCAGCGCCGTTCATCACGGCGACACCAGCGGGCTCGTCCCTGCGTCGCCGGTCGTCGATATGGACGTCACCCCGAGCGGTGATGGCTACTGGCTCGTCTCCGAGGACGGAGGCGTCTACGCCTTCGGCGATGCCGGGTTTTTCGGGTCGATGGGTGGGATCTCGCTCAACGAGCCGATCGTCGGCATGGCCGCGACACCGTCGGGGCTCGGGTACTGGCTCGTCGCGAGGGATGGCGGGGTGTTCGCGTTCGGCGACGCCGGCTACTTCGGCTCGATGGGGGCGGTGACGCTCAACCAGCCGGTCGTCGGGATGGCCGCCGATCCGAGCGGCGACGGATACTGGATGGTGGCGCTCGACGGCGGGATCTTCTCTTTCGGGAGCGCGACCTTTCACGGCTCGACCGGAAACCTGGTGCTCGACGAGCCGGTGCTCGGGATGGCGGCCCACCCGAGCGGCAGCGGCTACTGGTTGGCGGCCCGCGACGGTGGGGTCTTCGCGTTTGGATCTGCTGGCTTTCACGGGAGCGCGACAGACATCGCCCGGACCGAGGAGATCACTGCGATCGCGGCCCATCCCGACGGAGCCGGGTACTGGATGGCGAGGGCCGCAGGACCCCTGTGGCCGCTCACCGGAACCACGACCGCCGCGATCGCCCAGCGACCCGCGTTGGCAGTCAAGATCGACAACCACTCCTTCGCACGGGGGCAATGGGGCCTCAATCAAGCCGATGTGGTGGTAGAGGAACTGGTCGAGGGCACGATCTCTCGCTTCATCGCCATCTTCCACAGCCAGGCTCCCGACGTCGTGGGCCCGATTCGCTCGGCGCGCGAGACCGACGTCGGTTTCCTGCCGATGCTCGGGGAGAGCCTCCTCGTTTATTCGGGCGGCAACGCGACGGTTCGATCGATCGTCGACGCCGAGACCTCCGTGGTGGGGATCTACCCCAATCGGACGTACGACTCGGTGTACTACCGGACCAACCAGAAGTCGGTGCCGCACAACCTTCTGTCGGGAGCCCCGGCTCTCTGGGACATCGCGCCCGGAGGTCTCGCTCTCCCGATCGCGATGTTCGACTACCGACCAGAGGTTCTCGAGACCCCACGGGCGGCCGTGGTGGCCGATCCCCTCACCGTCGACTTCGGCGGCATCACCGCGACGTGGAGCTGGAACGGCGACCACTTCGCCCGAGTCCACGGCTCGTTCACCCATCGCGATGCGGCGGGCGAACAGATCACCGCAGACAACGTGTTGGTGCTCGAAACGCCGTACTTCACGAGTGGCTCCACGGGGTCCCCGGTCGCCAACACGCTCGGCACGGGCTTCGGGGTGCTGCTCACCGATGGCGTCAGGATCGATGTCACCTGGTCGCGAGAGTCGGCCAGCGCTCCATATGTGCTCACCGAAGTCGCCACCGGGGATCCTGCACTTCTCGCCCCGGGCCGCACGTGGGTGGAGCTCGTCCCGACCGGCCTCTCTCCGTTCGCCGGGTGAGCACTTCCCACTGTTTTCGAAGCAGGTTTCGAAATTGAGGTCAAACCTGGTTTCATGAGCGGGTGACCTCGGCGCGCCCCACCACGGAACCCTCGGTGTGGCGCGTCATTCCTGCGGACGAGGTCCCCCGCGACCGCTACCGGTGGCGCCTCCTCGGCGTGATCGGGATCTCGGTCACCGGTTTCGGATCGCTCATGACGCTGGTCACGGTGTCGCTCGGTCTGATCGCGGACGACCTCGGATCGAACGACGTGACCGCGCTGTGGCTGCTCACGGGGCTGATGCTCGCTATGGCGGTCTGCACCCCGCTCGGCGGCAAGATCAGCGACGCGTTCGGGCACAAGCGGGTGTTCATGGTGGGCAATGGGGCCATGGCCGTGCTCATGTTCCTGAGCGCCGTCGCTCCGAACATGGGCGTGCTGATCCTGTGGCGCGTGCTCTTCGGGATCGCCGGCGCGGTGCTGATGCCCGCGGGGATGGCGTTGATCATGAACGCGTTCCCGGTCGAAGAGCGCGCTCGCGCCGTTGCGTACTTCCAGATGGCGATGACGGGCGGTCCGACGATCGGTGTTGTCATCGGCGGCCCGCTGATCGACGTGATCGGCTGGCGCGGTGTGTTCGCCGTGTTCGGCGGCCTCGCCCTCTTGGCGTTCACG
>CAYUBX010000194.1:0-6356 GCA_964443165.1 uncultured Acidimicrobiales bacterium | reverse complement strand
GCCGCTGCGACATCGAGCCACCAGTCCAGCGGTAGTAGGTCGCCCGAGACAGCTCAACGAACCAGCAGCGGGTCACCGGGTCGTCTCTTTCGCGAAATACTGCGCCGCCTTGCGGAGGATCTCGCGCTCCTCTTTCACCTCGGCGAGCTCCTTACGAAGTCGTGCCAGCTCGGCTCGCTCGTCGGGGTTCAGCGCACCAGGCTGCTCGTCGCGTTCAGCCTCTTTGATCCATGACACCAGCGCGCCGTCAGAGATCCCGAGCGACTCGGCGACCCGGTAGCGGGGCCGATCCGAGGACCGGGCCAGCTCGACAGCCTCGCGACGAAACTCCTCGGTGTAGGTGTAACGGTTGCCCATCTCGTGGACTCCTTCCCCGGGACGATTCTCCCAGGCGTTGGTGTCTCACGAAACGGGGGAACTCCAGGACGGCCATCGCAGCCCAGCTCGACGAGCCGAGAAACGACACCGACGCCCTCGTGGGAGTCGGTCAAGGCCGTTCTCGACGCGAGGGTTTGAAACACGAAACGTTGGTGGGCACAGAGGGACTCGAACCCCCGACATCTTCCTTGTAAGGGAAGCGCTCTAGCCAACTGAGCTATGTGCCCGGGAGCCATGCCGAACAATCCGGCGCGGCGCGGCGAGGCTCAGAGGTTAGCGGCCTGCTCTCGGCGGCCCTCACGGAGTTCGTCCATCCAGGCGAGCATGTCCAGCGTCTTCGGCGCCAGCGCAGGCGGGTCGGACTCGATGAACCAGCGGACCTCTTCGATCTCGGGCGATTGGGGGCTCGCATCTTCGGCGGCGACGCCGTCGGCCAAAGCGAGCTCGTAGACCAACTCCACCCGCCGGGGGCGGCGCAGCCAGTACATGTACGGCTCGGCAGCCACGACGGTCCGAAGACCGACCTCTTCTTCGATCTCGCGGACGATCGTCTGGTTGGGATGTTCGGACCAGCCGAGCATGCCTCCGGGGAGCGACCAGCCCTGGCGATACGAATGGCGTGCGAGAAGGAAACGGTCGCCGTCACGCACAACGGCTGCGGTCCCGACCCGATGTGCAGGCGAGGTGCGGCCGACGATGAAGTGGCGCCACGACTCGGGCAGCCGGCCGAACTGCCGGTACAGAACACCGAGAATCGCTGCGGGCGCGCCGGTCATGTTGTTCCGTGTCGACCGCGGAGCTGATCGCACAATGCTCGGGTGGCGCCGGCGATGGGGCCCCGGCGGGCCTTGTGATCGAGGTGGTACAGCTCACGACCGCGAAGCTCAGCAACAGAGGCGCCGGCCTCCTCACAGATGAGAGCGGCGGCCGCGTAGTCCCACACGCCGTGGTGGGCGACCGGGTCGATGTACCCGTCGAGCCTCCCGCACGCCACGTACGACATGTCGAGGGCGGCGGCGCCGAACGACCGGAACTGCCCGACCCCGAGCGGCTTGGACGGCCACCCGGCGAGGCCCACGATCGCCTTGTTCATCTGGTCACACCGAGACGCGGCAATTGGGGTGCCATCGAGGGTCGCTCCCCCGCCACGCGTCGCCGAGAACACTTCGCCGCTGGCCAGGTTGACCACCAGCGCCACCAGCGCACCCTCGTCATTGACGACGCAGAGGCTGGTGCAGTAGTGGGGTATCCGCTGCGACGCGTTGGTCGAACCGTCCACCGGATCGACGATCACCACCTCCGCCGAATCGCCCTCGCTGAGACCGGACTCCTCGCTGAGGATTCGCACCCCGGCGCCGGTGAGCACCTCGAGCGCGCGAGCGTCGGTGACCTGGTCGAGCGCGTACTGGTCGGGCCGGTCACCGCCGTCACCCCATCGGTCGAAACCATCGAGTGCGTCGCGGATCTCCTCCGCCGTGCGCCAGAGAAGAACCTGCCAATCAGCGACGTCCATCCGCCCCGACCGTACCGGGCAATCCGCAGACGAGGGAGCGAAGCGACCGAGGAGTGCGGCGAGTGACAGTCGGTGCACCGCCTCCGGATGAAGACGCAGTGACGAGGCTCAACCGAACCAACGGTAAGTGACTGTCACACCCCGCTTGCAGGATGGAGGGTGCCGGTTCTTCCCCTCGGCCGTTCGGGCGGCGACGTCACGCCACTCCCAGAGAGCGACAGATGGAGGAGGGTGCGTGACAGCACTCATGGAAGAACGCGGCCGTGCCGGGCCCGACCCCGACGCGGCGATGTCGGAGCTCGTCGGGTGTCTGAAGGAGCTCGCAGACAGCGATCTCGACACGCTCGGTGGTGAGGAACTCATCGAGCTGGCTCAGCTGGCGTCCGAAGCTGCGGCTCGTCTCGGCTCGGTCGAGACACGGCTCGCAGGAGCGATCGACCGGTCAGGGGTTTGGGCCGAGCAGCAGCACGGTTCGGCGTCGGCGCTGCTCACCAAGCGATGCGTCAACCGAGACCCGGAGATACACCGTCGAGACGTGACGGCGGCGAGACGCCTGACTCAGATGCCGATCGCCGCAGAGTCCTACGCAGCTGGTCGCATCACGATCCGCCACATCAGGAAGCTGGGCGAGTGCGTGCAGGCGCAATTCGACGGTCAGTTCGGAAGCTTCGAGGAGGAGCTCGTGGGCTACGCCGAGGACCTTCCCTATCCCGACTTCGTCCGGCTGGTGGACCAGTGGAAGCGATGGGCCAACGATGCGCTCGACGAGGAAACGGAAGAGAAGGACCTGCGCGCTCGGGAGCTCCACCTCTCCCGGTCGTTCAAGAGCCGAGGGATCCTCAAGGGCACGCTCACGCCGCTCGCCCGGTCGGTCGTCAGCAACGAGCTCACCCGCCTCGAACGCAGACTGTTCGACGCCGACTGGGCGGAAGCGACCGAACGGCTCGGCGAAGGCAACGTGAAGGCCGCCGATCTCAAGCGCACGGCAGCCCAGCGTCGCCACGATGCGCTGGTCTGGATGGCCCAGCGGTCGCGGGTGGCCGACGGGATCGACCTCGCCCCGCCCACGGTCTACGTGCACACGACTCCGGAGGACGTGGCTGAGGCGCTGGAAGCCGACGCCGGGATCGAACCGGAGCGGCGACCGCGCTTCACCGACTCCGTGCGTGAACTCGAGGACGGAACCCCGATCAGCCGGCGATTGCTGGTGCGGATGCTCATCCAGGCCAAGCTCAGACGTCTGGTGTTCGATCCGGCTGGCGAACTGCTCGACATGGGACGAGCAACCCGTTGGTTCAGCAGGGCCCAGCGGGAGGCCATCGCCGCCCGGGACCGATGGTGTCGCTGCATGTGCGGCCTGTCGGCACGCCTCTGCGAAGCCGACCACGTCATCGAGTACCGAGACGGCGGGGAGACGAGTGTGTCCAACGCCCAATCACTCGACCGCGCAGCGCACCGCCACAAGACCAACAACCGCAGTCGCCACGGGGCGAGCTGACCGTCCCACAAGCCCGTCAACCGATCGCAGGGCGAGACCGGGGGCTCTGCGCGCCCCGAGTCGGGACGGCCCAGTCCACCCCGTTAGCCTCTACCGCCGGAGGAGGATCACCACTTCATGGCCGTGATCGACATGTCGGGCTACGTCGCCGACCTCAAGGAACATGCCGCCGAACACGGATTTCACATCCACGACGAGCGCCATTTCCTCGAGACTTACAGCATGCGCCAGGCGTGGGAGGTCGACCTCCACCCCGAAGAAGCATGCGGTGGACCGCTCGACCTCCACCTCACCCTCGAAGCCGACCCGCGCACCATGCTCACCCTCGAAGACGTTCTGTTGAGCCTGCCCGAGGACGAGCTGCCGCCCGACGAGTTCTGGGCGCCGCTCACGTTCACCTGGGCGCTGCCGCCGATGGACAACGGGCCCGACCTGCTCGTGCTCGCCACGGACCTGGCCGGTATCGGCAGCACCACCTTGCCGATCGAAGTCTCCGCGATCGACTCCTTCCCGTCGGTCACCGACGCAGCCCAGCGCACGCTCACGATCGTCGCTCGGCTCGACCTCTCGCTTCGGGCACTGCTCGACGGCGACGACGGCATGTGCGCGGTCCTCGACCGCTGCAAGGAGATCTGCGAGTACCTGCTGGATCGAGCCCCTGTCTGGTACGACTGATTCAGGCGCCCCCGGCGCTTGAAATCACCACACCGGTTTCGGTCACCCGGCCGCTGGCCATGTTGGCCTCGAGGGCGGCTTCGGCCTCCGGGGAGCCGACCGGGTGCCAGCAGCGGAACTGGTGACCGGGGGCCACGCCCTCGGTCAAGCCCGGCTCCTCCGTCACACATTGCTCGGTCGCGTACTTGCAGCGAGCGGCGAACTTGCAGCCGGGGGGCGGGTTCACCATGTCGGGCGGGCTGCCCGGGATGATGTCGAGCTTGGTGTGGCTGCGGTACTCGATCTTGGGGATCGATTTGAGCAGCGCCTCGGTATAGGGGTGCCGCATGTCGCTGAACAGCGTCTTGGTGGGCGCCCGCTCCACGATCCGCCCGGCGTACATGACGATGATCTCGTCGGTCCGCCCCGCCACCACGCCGAGGTCGTGGGTGATGAGGATGAGCGACATGTCGCGGTCGGAACGCTCGCGCTGGATCAGATCAAGGATCTGGGCCTGAACCGTCACGTCGAGCGCGGTCGTGGGCTCATCGGCGACCAGCAGCTTAGGGCCACACGCCAGAGCGATCGCGATCACGATGCGCTGACGCATACCGCCAGACAACTGGTGCGGGTACTCGTCGAGCCGGCGCTCCGGCTCCGGGATCCCAACCTCCCGGAGAAGGGCGAGCGCGGTGGCGCGCGCTTCCTTCCTCGACATGCCGAGGTGGACCCGCAGGCCCTCTCCCACCTGGCGCCCGATGGTCATCACCGGGTTGAGCGATCCCAGAGGGTCCTGGAACACCATCGAAACCTCGGGGCCCCACATCTTGCGGAGCTCCTTGCGCTCGAGCGACATCATGTCGGTGCCGTTGAAATCGACGTGCCCCTCGGAGAGCACGTTCGACTTGGGCAACAGCCGCATGATCGAGCGCGACATCACCGACTTGCCCGAGCCCGACTCCCCCACCACGCCGAGCGCCCGGCCGCGTTCGAGCACGAAGTCGACCCCGTCGACGGCGGTCAGGGATCCGTTGGGCGTCGCGAACTGGGTACGCAGCCCTTCGACGGACAGCATCGCGTTGTCCGACCTCATCGGGCCTCCTCCCCGACCAGGGGGAAGTGGCAGGCGACGTACTGCCCGCCGTACACCTCGCGCATCTGCGGTTCCTCTTCGGCGCACCGGTCCGATGCCCGCGGGCACCTGGTGCGGAAGCGGCACCCCGACGGCGGATCCATCGGCGACGGCAGCTCGCCGTCGAGCCGGTCGAGGCCCATCGGATCCACCTCGGGATCGGGGTGCGGGATCGCGCTGAGCAACAGGTTGGTGTAGGGATGGGCCGGAGCTTCGTAGAGCCGATCCGGATCGCCGACCTCGCACAGCTTGCCGAGGTACATCACAGCAACGCGGTCGCTGACGTTCTTCACCACAGCGAGGTCGTGAGCGATGAACACGAGAGTGAGGCCGTACTCCTCCTTCATCTCCTCGAGGAGGTTGAGGATCTGGGCCTGCACCGACACGTCGAGCGCCGACACGGGCTCGTCGCAGATGATCACCTTCGGGTTCATGATGAGCGCCCGGGCGATCGAGATGCGCTGAGCCTGGCCGCCGGAAAACTCGTAGGGCTTGCGATCGAGCGCGTTGTCCGGATTGATCCCGACGGTCTCGAGAACCTTGCGGACCTCGGGTTCGACACGAGCTCGCCGCTCGTCACGCTGCTGAATGAGCTTGCCCTTGATGAATCGGAACAGCCACAGGTCGATGAGGACCGCCACCACCAGCACCAGGAGCTTGCCTGGCCGCTCCGGACCCAGACCCAGGAAGCCGTCATCGGCATCGCCCCAGATGGTCCCGTCCTGGCTCGCGACGTATCGGGCTTGGATCAGCACGAAAGTGGCGAGAGCGGCGGCCAGGCCGGCGGCACCGGCCCGGCTCGGGTCCTGCAAGCTCGCGATCAGCCAAATCAGCAGCACGACGCAGGCGAGCAGGATCACCGTCGTCCAGGCCCAATGGGCCAGCGCTCCAAAGGAATCCCAGGTCACCACGAACAGGAAGACCGCCAACGCCAGGGCCAAGACGAATCCGAAGATGCCCCTGGCCGACGCAGATCAGGTCATCGCCCGCCTTGGCCCGGGCGAAGACGACTCCGAGGATGCCCGCCGTCGGGCTGACATCGCCGACCAATCGGCCGACCACCCCGAACGGAACCAACACCGCGGCCAACAGCCAGATCACGCCGAGCACGAGGAGGCTGCCCACGACCAGCAGGAGGATGGCCAGAACCGGGAAGCCGATGATCTGCGCCGGTACCTGCG
>CAYUBX010000193.1:3428-6373 GCA_964443165.1 uncultured Acidimicrobiales bacterium | reverse complement strand
CCGACATTCGCGACGAAGCCGCGCTGTCCGATGCGTTCGCCGCGCACGACGTCGACGTCGTGATCCACTGCGCCGGCCTCAAGGCGGTCGGTGAGTCGGTGGAGAAGCCGCTCGAGTACTACGACAACAACGTCAACGGGACCCTCGTCCTCATCCGGGCGATGGACCGAGCGGGCGTCCGGCGGCTGGTGTTCAGCTCCTCGGCCACCGTGTACGGGGACCCGCAGTTCCTCCCCCTCACCGAGGACCACCCGATCCAGCCCACAAACCCGTACGGCCAGACGAAGGCCCAGATCGAGCAGATTCTCTCGGATCAGTGCACGGCCGAGGCGGGGTGGAACGTCGTGTCGCTGCGTTACTTCAACCCCGTGGGGGCTCACTCGTCCGGTCGGATCGGCGAGGACCCCAACGGCACTCCCAACAACCTGATGCCACGGGTTCTCGAGGTGGCCACCGGTAAGTGGGAGGCCATCACCGTGTGGGGGGACGACTGGGATACCCACGACGGAACCGGCGTCCGCGACTACATCCACGTCGTCGACCTGGCCGCCGGCCACCGCAAGGCCATGGAGGCGATGGACGGGCTCGACCGCTACTCGGCGATCAACCTCGGCACCGGTGAGGGGTACTCGGTGTTCGATGTCATCGAAGCGGTGCGCGAGGCCTCCGGCGAGCCCATCCCCCTCGAGATGCGTGAGCGCCGCGCAGGGGACATCGCTGCGTCCCTCGCCGATCCCTCCCTCGCCCGCGAACTCCTGGGCTGGCACACCGAGCTCGGGATTCTCGACATGTGCGCCGATGCCTGGCGCTGGCGCAGCCACAACCCCGACGGGTACTAGATCCTTGCCGCAGCTTCGCTGCGGATTGCCACGGCCCACCCAGCCGCGCTCGGCCACTTGACTTCGGAGCCGGCGAGCCGACGTGATATCCTGATGTTTGTGAACAGCACGCTTCGCGAACTGCTTCTTCTCGTGTAGGCGAGGGCCCCGACATACCGGCCCTCGCCGAACCTCCTGCGCCCCTCGGGCCAGGGGGTTCTTTCGATTTTCGGCGAAGGTTCGGAGCGTCACCGCCCCCGTCCCGCACGAGGAGTCAGCACGACAACGAGCGTCACATCTGGAGGAAGACCCATGGCAGACGTCAAGCGAATCAGTCGACAGCAACCGAGTCCCATGCCGTACGGCAAGTACCAGGCGTACCCGTACGGCCCCGAACTCCGCGATCGCACCTGGCCGGACCAGACGATCACCGAAGCGCCGCTCTGGTGTTCCGTCGACCTCCGCGACGGCAACCAGGCTCTCATCGATCCGATGGACGTGCCGCGCAAGCGTCAGATGTTCGAGGCTCTCGTCGAGATGGGATTCAAGGAGATCGAGGTCGGCTTCCCGTCCGCGTCGGCTCCTGACTTCGACTTCTGCCGCATGTTGATCGAAGACGACCTGGTCCCCGACGACGTGTGGATCCAGGTCCTGACTCAGAGCCGTCCCGAGCTGATCGAACGCACCTACGAGGCGATCGACGGTGCCAAGAACTCGATCGTGCATCTGTACAACCCGACGTCGACCCTCCAGCGACGCGTGGTGTACGGACTCGATCTCGACGGCATCATCGACATCGCCGTCACGGGCACCCGGCAGTGCGTCGAGCTTCGCGAAGCGGCCTCGAACGACATGAACATCCGTTTCGAGTACTCGCCGGAGTCGTTCACGGGGACGGAGATCGACTTCGCCGTGGACATCTGTTCCCAGGTGACCGAGGAGTGGGGCGCGACTCCCGAGGATCCGATCATCCTCAACTTGCCGGCCACGGTGGAGATGTCGGGGCCGCACGTCTACGGCGACCTGATCGAGTACTTCGATCGCAACATCCCGCGCCGTGAGTCAGTGGTGCTGTCGTTGCATCCGCACAACGACCGTGGATGTGCCGTGGCGGCCGCGGAGTTCGGCGTGATGGCCGGCGCGGACCGCGTCGAGGGCACCCTGTTCGGCAACGGTGAGCGCACCGGCAACGTCGATGTGGTCACCCTGGCGATGAACCTGTTCGCGCTCGGTGTGGATCCCGAACTCGACATCAGCCACATCGATCACCTGCGGCGGATCACCGAGTACTGCAACCAGCTGCCGGTGCATCCCCGCCATCCCTACGGCGGCGATTTGGTCTACACCGCGTTCAGCGGCAGCCATCAGGACGCCATCAAGAAGGGCTTCGAGGCGCTGGACGACGACTACGACGTGTGGGGGGTGCCCTACCTGCCGATCGATCCGGCTCACGTCGGCCGCACCTACCAGGACGTGATCCGGGTCAACAGTCAGTCCGGCAAGGGCGGCGTGGCCTACGTCATGAAGAACAACTTCGGGCTCGACCTGCCCCGTCGTCTCCAGATCGAGTTCAGCCAGGTGATCCAGGCGATCACCGATGAGGGTGGCGAGATCGTTCCCGAGACGATCAAGAAGACCTTCGACGAGACGTACCTCAACACCACCGTTCCGTTCGCGTACGAGGGTCACAAGAGCTCGTTCGATTCGTCGACATCCGACGAGTCGACGATCGAGGCGACGCTTCGCCACAGCGGTGAGCAGGTGATCGTGAGGGGAACGGGCAACGGTCCGTTGTCCGCGTTCAAGCATGCCCTCGAAGCCGAGTGCCACGTCGACGTGAGGCTCGTCGACTACCAGGAGCACGCGGTCGGGACTAGCGCGGACGCCACCGCGGCTGCGTACGTCGAGATCGAGGGGGCCGACCGCCGAGTCCACTGGGGTGTCGGGGTGCATCCGAACATCGTGACGGCGAGCTTCTACGCGCTGCTCTCGGCGATCAACCGTTCCGAAACTGCCTGAGCCCGGGTCGGTCGGCCGACCCGGCCGGCCGCCCCCACGCGAATTTCCCCGCGGCCCCCGGGCCGGGGGGGACCGCGCCGCCCCCCCCCCCCGGCCCCGCGTGGCGCC
>CAYUBX010000193.1:0-3418 GCA_964443165.1 uncultured Acidimicrobiales bacterium | reverse complement strand
AATTCCACCTCGGCCGGGGCGCGGTGGTGCACGGCGACGCCCCGCCCCGCGGGCCAGTCGTGACGCGCTCGTCGCGATCTCGGGCCCCACGCTTCGATGTCCCCCACCCCTGGCTGCAAGACGGCGGCCACACCTGAGGTTCTCGCGGCGTTGATCCACCCGAGCCCGCGCAGTGCTTGGGGTCGGACCGCGGCGACGATCCACGAACCCGGTGAACTCGCCAGTTCGAGCAGACGAGCGCCGGAGGCTTCGTCGATTTCGTCGGCGTCGTCGACGAGCCAGACTGCGGGCCCGGGGCCGTCGGCTTCGCGATCGCGGTCACACCACCACGCCGCGGCAGGCCCTCCGCCGTTCTCCAGTGTCTCGGCCATCGCGGCCAGCACAGCGGTCCTCCCGGTTCCGGGGCGGCCAACGACGAGGGCCGTGTCGGTCAGGGTCAGGATCGCCGGCTCGCCGGTGTCGACCTCGATACCGACCGGGAGCCGCAGTTCACGACCGCAGACATCGGGCACCGCAGCGACCTGCGACGGCCAGACCACGGGCGGGATGACGGCCACGGGCACCGGTGCGGGGGCATCACAGCGAGCGTCCGCCGCTGCGGCCGCGAGTTCGTCGGCAGTCGGTTCGACGAGCGCGATCTCGAGCCCGCTCCGAAGGTCGACCGAGGTCGGCAAGCGACCCACCTCGGACACCTCGGCGAAGAGCGATGCATCGACCCCCGCGCACGCGACCGCCACGTCGAACGAGGAGCTCAATCGCTGCGACAGCGACCGCGCCGACGGGGCGGTCGCCACGACGTGCACCCGCCGTCGCGTTCCGTCGGTGACGATGCGTGCGAGGCGCGCGGCCAGTTCGTGCTCGCCCTCCTCCACGAGTGTGTCGAGGAGCGATCCGATGCGGTCTGCGACGACGAGGGACGAGACCGCCAGATCCGCAGTCTCGATCCGGTGAAGAAGCCGCCGGAGTGCGCCGAGATCCGCGGGGTCGAACGCACCTGCGCAATGCGGCACCGCGCCGATCCAGGCTCGAAGCGATGGGTCATCGGAGAGCACGTAGACGTGAAGCTCCGCCGCGTTGGCCTGGCGGCACGCCGCCAACACGGAGCCGACCGCGATCCGACCCGCAGGGTCAGGGGCGCCGTAGACGACGAGGCCCTGGGTGACAGGCCGCCAGGCGAGGGGCGGCTGGGACCGGCGGTCCGGATCGTCGAGCACCCCCACGACCACCGACGGCCCGTGTTCGTGGGTCAGCGCCGCCATCTCTTGGGTGCGCCGCGCCTCGTCGACCGATGGCGGCAGAGGATCACGCCAAGGTGCCTCCGGAGGCACCGCCCCACGATGGATCGCCGCGATCGATCCGACAGCTCGCTCCAGCTGTGTGACGTCGCTTCCGCCAGGGGGTGGCTGCTCCCGGCCGACGAGAATCGGCTCGCCCGAGGCGAGGTCCGACACCGTGACCTCCGGCTCGGATCGCGACGGCGCCGACGCGTGGCCGGCCGCGAACTCGACGATCTCGCCGCCGCCAACCCGCAGCAGCCCCCGTCCACGCGGAGGAAGGAACGCTGCGTCATCGGATCCGAGCACGTCCACCGAATCCGACTCCGATTGAACCCGGAGGCAAATGCGGATGTTGGTGTTGGCCTTGATGTGGCTGTCGAGCACCCCCGACGGTCTCTGGGTCGCCAGCATGAGGTGGAGACCCAACGAACGCCCACGCTGTGCCACGTCGACCAGCGACGACACGAAGTCGGGAAGCGCATCGACCAGCGTTGCCAGCTCGTCCACCACGACGACGAGGCTGGGGAGGACGACGCCCCGGCGCCGAACAGCGGTGACGTTGTCGCAGCCGTGCTCGCTGAGCACGCGCTCACGCCGCTCGATCTCGCATCTCAGGCTGCGAAGGGCACGGCTCGCCAGCCGCTCGTCGAGGTCGGTGACCAACGCCGTCACGTGCGGAAGGCCGGCGAGAGACTCGAGGCCTCCGCCCCCTTTGAAGTCGACGAGCACGAAGCCGAGCTCCGTCGGCGGATGTCGGTGGGCGGCGGTGGTGATCATCGTGCGCAGCAACTCGCTCTTTCCCGCACCGGTCGTTCCGGCGATCACCGCGTGAGGGCCCTCCACGTCGAGGTCAACCTCGACGATCCGGCCTCGAGGGTCGTGTCCCAGACCGAAGACCAGCCGGGACGGACCGCGATTTCGGCCAGCGGCGCCGAGAAGCTCGTCGAGTTCGACGCCCCCGCCGAAAGGGTGCGCGGCAGCTTCATCGTCGACCACCCGCGCCAACCGGCGAGCGACCTCGACAGCGACGTCGATGCCGACCGCCTCACACCGTTCGAGCCGTCGACGGAGTCCGGTGCGAACCTCCACCAGCTCCGCTCGACGGCAGTCAACCACCCAGGCGCAGCCACGCGGAAGTTCACCCCGAGACAGGGCCGAGATCACGCCGATGTCGTCGCCCTCCCGGATGCGCTGCCGTTGTTCTCCGGACGGGAGATCGTGATCCGTCACGTCGAGAAGATGAAGGGTCGTTCGGTCGCGAGAGGTCTCGACCGCAGGTCCCTCATGTGGAAGCCAAGCGAGCCAGCGTGCCTCCGGCGTGCCGGGCGTCCAGACCACCGAGAGGTCGAGAGGGCCCAGCTCGAGAACCGCGTGAAGCGCCAGCGCTCGGGCCACACCGGCTCGAACCGTGGTGGGACCGACGACCCCCACAAGTCCTGAGGCGAGATCGACACCGATCGGAGCACCGTCGACGAACGTCGGCAGGCGCAGCTCCGACACCATCTCCCCGGCCCGCTCTGCGCTCCAGGGGATCTCTGTCGACCCCCGACCGACGCAGATCTGGGCGTCGTCGGCTGCGCGCGTCCACACCACCGGCTGATCACGGTGGAGCCGATCGATCCGCTGACGAAGCGTCGGATGCTTCGCCCACAGATGCGCTGCGTACTCGTCCCGTCGCCGCAGAGCGTCGCGACGTGCTGTCTCGACCCTCCGAGCGCGGGCCCGTTCCTCGTTCCGCCGCTCGGTCGTCACACGACTCCTCTGCTCCCACCACCGCGCCACAGCCATGGCAGGTCCAAGCACACCGAAGATCAGCATCAGAGGGTTGAACACCACCGCCATGACCACGGACAGCACCGCGGGTATCAGCACAGAGACAACGGGGAACCGTGGATGGCTGCGCGGGCCGAGAGGAGGGATCCGCTCGGGTAGCTCGAACGACGGGCATGGGATCGCGACCTGCACGGTGCGGCGGAGAGCCCATCGCGGAACCGCGAGGCCGACTGGACTCCGAGAGACCACCGCCCCGTCGACCAACACCGCCTCCAATCGCTGCTCGGCGCCGACGGGATCGTCGTCGACCAGAAGTGGCTCCACGTGTCCCAGCTGACACACCAGGTCGGCGACGGTCGCGCCGTGGG
>CAYUBX010000192.1:0-6394 GCA_964443165.1 uncultured Acidimicrobiales bacterium | reverse complement strand
GAGAACGGCGTCGACAGCCGGCCCGGGATCCGCCTTCCACGGTTCGGCCGCTTCGAGGGCCGCGTTGGTCTCGCGGATGATGCGCCACGTGGCGTCGAGCGCCTCGGACGGGGCGAAGCGATCCCAGCCGTCGAGGGTGTCCGACACCGCCTCACCGATGACCGGGGCGAGCGCGCTCTGTGGGTCGGGTGTCGGCCCCACGCCTCCGCACTTCTTGCCCACGACGGTGGAGACGCGACTCAGCAGATTGCCGAGGTTGTTGGCGAGATCGGCGTTGTACCTGGCGACCATCCCCTCGTGCGAGAAGTCGCCGTCGGGTCCGAATGGCTGATCGTGCAGGAAATGGTGGCGCACGCCGTCGACGCCGAACTCCTCGATGAGGTCGCCGGGTGCGATCTGGTTGAGCGCGGTCTTCGACATCTTCTCGCCGCCCACGAGCAGGAAGCCGTGGACGTGCACTCGCTCGGGCGGCGCGACGCCGCCGCTCATCAGCATCGCCGGCCAGTACACGCAGTGAAAGCGGAGGATGTCTTTGCCGATGACGTGGATGCCGGGCCACCGCGCCGCGAACCGCTCCTCGTCGCTCCCGTAGCCCGCCGCGGTGATGTAGTTGGTCAGCGCATCGAACCAGACGTAGCTGACGTGGTCGGGATCCCACGGGAGCGGAACGCCCCATGAGATCGACGTGCGGCTGATCGAGAAGTCGCGAAGGCCTTGGCGGATGAAGCCGAGGGCCTCGTTGCGCTTGGTGATCGGCAACACGAAGTCCGGGTGCGACTCGTACCAGTCGAGGAGCGGCTTCTCGTAGCGACTCAACTTGAAGAAGTAGTTGTCCTCGGTCACCCGCTCGACCGGCCGGCGGTGAACGCGACAGTTACCGTCGTCGAGTTCGTCCTCGGTGTAGTACGCCTCGCACCCCACGCAGTAGAGACCCTCGTACGTCTGAAGGTCGATGTCGCCGTTGTCGTAGCAGGCCTGCAGCAGCTGCTGGACCGCGGCGTAGTGGCGGGGCTCGCTCGTCCGGATGAAGTCGTCGTTGGTGATGTCCAGCTGCTCCCACGCCTCGCGGAAGCGTGGCGCCGTTCGATCCGCCCACTCGATCGGCGTGCAGCCGTTCTCCTCGGCCGCCCGCTGGATCTTGAGTCCGTGCTCGTCTGTCCCGGTGAGAAACATGACGTCGTCACCACACAGCCGTCGCCATCGCGCGACGGCGTCCGCGGTGATCGTCGTGTAGGCGTGCCCGATGTGGGGCACGTCGTTCACGTAATAGATCGGGGTGGTGATGTAGAAGCTGTCGCCCACGACGGTCACCTTACAGAGGCCGGTCCTAGCGCCCATCGGGCAGTGGGAGTGGGTGTTCGACGCGACGTCGTTGCCGTACCCTCGGCCTCCACCAACCCCTGCGCGGCGAAAGACACGTGACGAAACCCCCAGCTCGATCGACGAACTCTGGAGCCGGTGCCGAGCGGACCATGCGCATCGTCGACGCCGCAGCGGTGGGGCTCGCTGTCGTCGACAAGGCGGGTGTGGTCCGGTACACCAACCCGGCCCTTCTTCGGCTGACGGGGTTGCTCCGAAGTCAGCTCGTCAAGCGCCAGCTCCAGGGCGTGGTCGTCAACGACATCGGAGACCACCTGGCCCGCTGGCTCCGCGACCCGCACGCCGCGTGCCGGGTCGACTTGGATTTCGAGGACTCCGACGGAGAGCGCGTCCACCTCACCGGCTGGATCAACCCACTGCCACCCGGAATCGGAGACCCCACGGACCATGCGGTTCTCCAGCTCATCCCCCGCAACGTGAGCTCGGACATCGCCCGCGCGGCCAGCCGGTTCGACGCGATCGCGGACGACCTCTCGGATGCTGTCGTCATCACCGACGCGAAGCTCCGGGTCCTCGAGGTCAACTGCGCGGCTCGGGAGCTGCTGCCCGAGATCACGATCGGTGGCCTGCTCACTGCCGCCGTCCCAAGCGGACAGCACACGCGTCTCGCCGCCGCCTTGCGGACGGGCCAACGCAACGCACTCGAGTTCGACCTCGACACACCCGACGGAAAGCGGCGTGTGCTCGGCAGAGAGCTGCGGGACTCCGTCGGGCAACTCCTGGGCCTCGCCTTCACGTTCGGTGCCGGTCGCGAGACCGCGCCGGCGACCGAGGCTCCAGCACCTTCCCCGCGCGAGCGCGTCGCCGCTCACGATCTCCTCGACGAGTCGGACGACGTGATCTGGCTGCTCGACGACAACGGCCCGATCGCTGCGAGCGCTGGAGCCCGCGCCCTACTCGGCATGGGACCGGACGACGACGTCCGCAATGTGCGACTCGATTCGATCCTGCAGACGGGGAGCCTGCACCGGTTGGTGGAGGAAGGCCTCGCGGCTCTGGCGCTGGATGACTCGTGGTCGGCGGAACTCCGACTTCTCGACGCCGGCCGAAGCGAGCGCAGTGCGCGCGTCTGGCTTCGGCACCACGACTCGACACCACCGGTGTGGTCGATCCGCGCCAGGCTGGCCGAGGCCGAGCAACCTGTCGGGCCGCTCCGCGACCCATCGACGGGACTGCCGAGCGACGCCGTCCTGGCCGACCGACTCGACGTCTCGATCGAGCGAGCACTCCGCCACGGAAGACGGACCTGCCTCGCCGTCCTCGCCCTGGATCGCCATGACGAACTCGGTCCGTCGGTCGGTGACCAGATGACCGAGCGCCTCGTGGTGGCAGCTGCGGCAACGCTCAGAGACGAGGTCCGTCCCGGCGACACGATCGCGAGGACCGGACCAGACACCTTCGAGATCGTTCGGGACGACGTGGCCGACATCCGCGACGCCGAACGCTTTGCCGAACGCCTGCGCTCCTGCCTCGACGAACCGGTCACCGTCGACGGGGTTCGGTGGTACCTGTCGCTCAGCTGTGGCGTCGCGCTCACCCAGCCGGGTGTCACCACGGTGGCGGGCCTGCGGCGAAACGGAGTGACGGCTCTGGAGCAGGCGAGACGGATCGGCGGAGCGCACACGGTGGTGTTCGGGCGGGCATTGCGCGATGGGGCCAGTCCCACGAACCCTCGCTCGGGAGGCGCGCGGCGGGCCACACACGGTCACGGAATCCACCGCTCTGCTCGCTCACAAACGACCGTCGAAGAACCACCACCTGGATGAGGTCCCTCGGTACTCTCGCCTCACATGGCAGAGGACGGGGTACGCGGTCGGAGAGCCTCCGACATCAGCGTTTCCATCGAAGAGGCGATCCGTGAAGGACGTCTCGCACCCGGGGCGCAGCTCCCCACCGTGCGTGCATTGGCCGACCGCCTTGAGGTCAGCCCGAGCACCGTTTCGGCGGCGTATCGCTACCTACGACAGCGAGGGGTGATCAGCACCCACGGTCGTGGTGGCACACGGGTGCACAGCCGCCCGACGGTCGAGGCGCCCACTGCTCTGCGCGAGCAACCCGGTGATGGGACCCTCCGCGAGGTCGGTGTCACCCCCCTCGACACCGACCTTGCGCAGATCAACCGTGACGCGCTCAATGACATCGTCGAGCGGCGTGAGCTCGACGACGAGGGTCAGCTCGAGCAGCGGCTGGCCAAAGATCTCGACGCGATCGGGGTGGATTCCTCCGCCGTCGTGGCCCTCGCCTCAGCGCGAGAAGCGCTCGCCAGGGTGCTCGAGAGCCATCTGCTTCCCGGCGACCGCGTCGGTATCGAGGCACCCTCCTCCTCGGAGATCCGCGACGTCTTGTCCCTCGGTGGGCTCGAACCACAGCCGGTGGCGATGGACATCGGCGGTATGGCACCGCGATCGCTCAACTCCGTGCTCCCCCGCTGTCGCGCCGTCATCGTGACGCCCCGGGCACAAAACCCCACCGGCACCGCGATCGATGCTGCGCGAGCATCGGAGCTTCGCACCGTGCTGCGGACCCGCCCCGACGTTCTGGTCATCGAATGGGATCCGGCCTCGGACCTCGCGGGTGTGGAGTTCCACGCCGTCGCCCAACCCGATTTCGAGCGCTGGGCACACATCCGGAGCTATCGCGACCAGTTCGCAGGCCAGGCCGACCTCGCAGCGCTCACCGGCGACGCGGTCACCGCCTCGCGCGTCAAGGGTCGGCAGCTGCTCAGCGGAACCGACCTCACACCGATCGCCCGCCGTTTCGCGCTGAGCGTGCTCGATCATCCCGGTACGCCGCATCGCACAGACGGAATGGCACGGCATCTCGGCACACGGCGCGTGATGCTCATGGCCGCGCTCCGCCATCGCGGCATCGACTCGATGGGCGACTCCGGTCCGCACGTGTGGATCCCCGCACCGAACCAGGAAGCCACGGTCGCGGGCATGCGTGAGTTCGGCTGGAACATCTCGGCCGGCGATCGGCCAGACAACCGCACGGCACAGGGGATTCGGGTCGCCGTCGACGCCCTGGACGCCACCGGCGGCAGTCGGTTCGCGGACGACCTTCTCGAGGTTCTCGCGGACCTCTAGTTTCACCCCTTTTGCCGAGCCTCTCGGCGGCCGACATCACAAGGGTGAGCAACGACGAGATTCCGCAGCTCTCCACCCCGTGGCTCGCGCCGGTCGCCATCGTGCTGGGCGCGTGCTATCTCGGATGGCGCCTGACGACCAGCGCGGGCGTCCATCCGCTCCTGTTCTGGGGACTGCTGGGTGTCGAGGCCTTCGCCTGGCTCCGCCTTGTACTACGTACCTACGTCACGTGGTCGGTGACGCCCTCGGCCCTTCAACCCGCTCGAACGATCCGCAGCGTGGACGTGGTCGTCACCGCATATGCGGAGCCGGCGGAGATCGTCCGCGCCGCTCTCATCGGGTGTCGAGAGATCCGCTATCCGCACGAGACGTGGCTGGTCGACGATCGCCACCGTGACGACCTGCGGGAGCTCGCCGAGGAGATGGGCGTCAACTACGTTGCCCGCAGCGAGCCCACCAACGGTCGCACGGGTGCCCTCAACCACGTTCTTCAGCACACGAGCGGTGATTTCCTCCTGCTCCTCGACGGCGACCAGGTACCGCTTCCCGACGCGATCCATCGCACGATCGGGTTCTTCGACGATCCCCGCATCGCTCTCGTCCAGACCCCGCTCGAGTATCAAAATCGCGACTCCGTCCTACACGCGGATCACAGCCGTCACGAGCGCAGCCTGACCAACGAGGTCGTCAACCCGGGCCGCGACCACCTCGACGCCGCCCTCTGGGAAGGACCTTCGGCCATGCTGAGGCGCGACGCCCTGTTGGCCATCGGCGGCATTCCGACCCGTGGCACCACGGGCGAGCTCCAGGCGACCGTGCGGCTCCAGGGCGCCGGATGGCACACCAAGTTCCACGGCGACGTCATCGCCTATGGACTCGCCGCCCACAACCTCCGCACGCATCTTCGAGAACGGGCGCGCTGGGCCAGAGGTCACCTCGCGATCTGCACCACCAAGGACAATCCGCTGTGGGCCAGGGGTCTCGAGTGGCGCCAGCGGATCAGCCACATCGAGCTCCTGAGCGACTACTTCGCCTCCGCTGTCCACATCGTCGGGTTGACGGTTCTCGTGCTCAGTCTCCTCTCCGGCCGGCTCCCGCTCAACGCGGAGGCTGCTGCGTACCTGATCGGCTTCGCCGGATGGAACGGGCTGGCCGGACTCGCGCGGGACTCGCTGGGTCGCGGTCGTGTTCGAGGGGGTGAGGCGGCGCTGCACAGTGCTCTCACGCTCCAGATCCACCTCCTCGCCCTGCTCACCGCCACGCTGGGGATCGATCGCCGCTTCAAGCCGACGAACGGCCCCCGCACGGACCACCGCGGCCTCGACGTTCTCCGCCAGCTCAGCCTTCTCTCCGTGGTGACGTTGATCCTCGAGGCGGCGATCGCGCTCCGACTGCTCGACTCGCTCGTGGGCGTACCGCTTCCGGGTCGCATCAGCGGCCTCGACCTCGTCGGGCTCGTGGCGATCTGCGGAGCGATCCTGTGGTTCCTCCTCCGAGTCCTCGGCATCTTCGTGGGCCGGCGGCAGTACCGCGCCAACCACCGTCTCGAGGTGGACATGACCGGCGTCCTCGAAGGTCGTCCGGTCAAGGTTCTCGACGCCAACGCCACCGGCCTCAGCCTGATCACGCCCGCATCGATTCCAACGGGTCATCAGGTCCGCATCGGCCTGCGGGTTTCGCGCGTTGACGGGTCGACCGCCGACCTCTGGTTCGACGCCATCGTGCGCAGCTCGGTGCCCAACCAGCACGGCACGCGACGCCGGCTCGGCTGTCAGTTCGTCGGGATCGACGACCTCACCCGCGACCGCCTCATCGAGTACCTCGCCGTGGTGCGGCCGTTCGCAGAGCTGCGCTCGGCCGAGCAGGTTGTGTCAGCCCCCTGATCCGCGAGCGTCCCGAATCTCGATCGCCAGCTCGTAGACCCGGTT
>CAYUBX010000191.1:5688-6424 GCA_964443165.1 uncultured Acidimicrobiales bacterium | reverse complement strand
CCTGGATCGCTGACGAGCGAGCGGAGAAGGTGAGGTCGCAGGCGAGGCCGCTCTCGTTGTCGTCGATGATCACCCGGTGGCGACGAAGTGGTTCGACGACCTCGAGGCGGAACGGCCCGACAGACATGTCGGTCCGCTCCTGGGGAGCGCGCCGTGACGCGTAGAAGCAGTGCTGCAGGCCACCCGCCTCGACCGTGCTGAAGTGGCAGTCGAGGACACCTCGGTGGGGGTACACCGCGACGCCCAGCCCGAAGTAGCGAGTGCAGTCGTCGCTGTAGGCGTTGAACCACGTGCGGTCGTAGAAGTTGGCGTCGGACGTCGCCGGATGGGCGATCGGCTCGGGCGTCTGATGGATGGGGTAGTCGTCGAATCGGTTGAGCACCCTGGCTCCTATTGCATCCGGAATTCCATGTTGGAGTACTGGTCGGTCAGCCCGTCGAGCGCGGCCAACACATCGTCGTCGAGTCGCACCTCGAGGGCCGCGACGGGCGCGTCGAGCTGCTCGGGCCGACTCGCTCCGATGATCGGCGACGTGACGGCGCTGTTCTGCAACACCCATGCGATCGACAGTTCGACCAGCCCGATGCCCGCGTCTGCCGCGATCGGACGCAGCTGCTCCACCGTGTCGAACTGCTGGTCCTTCCAGTACCTCTCCCGGTACCTGGCCGCCGCGTTGCCGAGGGTGAAGCGGGTCCCTTCCTGCGGGCCGGCGTCCCGCGAGTGCTTTCCGCTGAGG
>CAYUBX010000191.1:4316-5678 GCA_964443165.1 uncultured Acidimicrobiales bacterium | reverse complement strand
GCCGCCGGCCAGCGGGTTGTACGGGATCACTGCGATGTCGTCGAGCTCGCACAGCGGGAACAGGTCGCGCTCGTAGTTGCGGAACAGAAGGCTGTACCGCGGCTGCACGGAATCGAAGCGGCGGAGCCCGTGGGCTGCTGCCACTCCGTTGGCTCGCGCGAGCTGCCACGCATCGAAGTTGGAGCACCCGACATAGCGCACCTTGCCCACCCGCACGAGGTCGTCGAGCGCTGCAAGCGTCTCCTCGATCGGCGTCCGATCGTCGGGAAAGTGGATCTGATAGAGGTCGACGTAGTCGGTCTTCAGCCGGCGCAGTGACGCATCGATCGCGTCCATCACGTGCTTGCGGCTCCCGCCGCGGTTCCACCGCTGGCGACCCATCGGAGCGAAGAACTTCGTCGCCAGGATCACGTCGTCACGGCACCCGCGGGCGCTCATCCAGTCGCCGATGATCTCCTCGGTACGGCCGTTGGTCTCGAGATCGCCGCCGGCGGGGTACGCATCGGCTGTGTCCATGAACGAGACGCCGTGATCCATCGCGGCGTCGAGAATCGCGAACGACTCGTCCTCGTCGCACTGATAGCCGAACGTCATGGTGCCGAGGCAGAGCTGCGACACCGCCATCCCCGTTCGGCCGAAACCCGTGTACTTCATCGAGCCCCCTTCGGTCTGCTCAGTCCTCGAACAGCTCGGGCGGGAACCCGCCTCTGCTGATCGGGCTCCAGCGAGTCGGCCGGATTCGGATCACGGACTTGCCCTGGTCGATCATCGCCTGGCGGTACTCGTCCCAGTCGGGGTGCTCACCGCTGATGGTCCGGTAGTACTCCACCAAGCCGTCGACGGCGTCGGGGACGTCGAGCACCTCGGCCTCGCCGTCGATCTGCACCCACGCGGCGTGGAAGCCGGAGTCGCCCATCACCGCAACGGACACGTGTGGGTTGCGCTTGGCGTTCTTCACCTTCACTCGTGAGGGGTAGCTGGAGATCAACAGCTCGCCCCCTGGCGTGATTCCGCCGGACACGAGGCTCATCTGCGGACGACCGTCGGCGCGGGTGGTGGACAGCACCCATTGGTGCTTGTCACGAACGTGGTCGATGAGCTCCTGGAGGCTCACCTCCACGTCGCTCGACATGCGCTGTGCACGCGGGTCGTCCTTGGGGATCTTCTTCATGGTGCCTTTCGGGTCACGCGTCGGTGAGCGTGAAACGGATGGGGAGCTTCTTGAGGCCGCCCACGAACGTCGTCTTCATCGTCGCGGGTTCGCCGGCCAGCTCGATGGTGCGGAGGCGAGGAACGATGTGGGTGAAGAGCGAGCGCAGTTCGTTGCGGGCGAGCTGGGCGCCGAGGCAGAAGTGCACGCCG
>CAYUBX010000191.1:0-4306 GCA_964443165.1 uncultured Acidimicrobiales bacterium | reverse complement strand
CCATACCCGAACGAGACCTGGCGGTGTGCGTTCTCCCGCTCGATGTCGAACCGCAACGGGTCCTCGAACACCTTGGGGTCGAGATTGGCCGCCTTGTAGCTGAGGTACAGCCACTCGCCTCGCCGAATCTCCTGCCCGAGGACCTCGGTGTCTTCCTGGGCGGTCCGCATGAAGTGCCGCACGGGAGCTGTCCAACGCAGTATCTCCTCGACGGCGTTGGGCATCAGGTCGAGGTTGCCCTGCAGCTTCGCGAGCTGGTCGGGGTTCTCGATGAGGCCGTGAAGCCCTCCGGCCATCGCGGAGGACGTCGTGTCGTGACCCGCGGTGGCGACGATCACGTAGTAGCCGAGCGTTTCGAGGTCGGGCATGGCGTCGCCGGCGATGCCGCCGTTGGCGATGAGCGTCGCGAGGTCGTCGGTCGGCTCGGCGCGCCGGGCCGCCGTCAGCTCGGTGAAGTACGAATAGAAGTCCATGAGGACCTGGGCCGCGACCTCCGGGCTGACCGGCTCCCGCTGCAGGTCGGGGTCCTCCGCGCCGAACAGCTCCTGGGTGAGCCTCATCATCCGGGGAAAGTCGTCCTCGGGCAAGCCGAGAATCCGAAGGATCACCTGGAGGGGATAGGCCAGCGCGATCTCCTGAGCGAAGTCGCACTCCCCGCCGGCCGCCTCCAGCTTCGCGACCGCTTCGAGACTCAACTCGGTGAGCCGGTCGTCCAGTCGTTTCACGCTCGCCGGGCGGAACCAGTCGGCGGTGAGGTTGCGGTACGCCATGTGCTGCGGCGCATCCATGTGGATGAGCGTCTTGATGTCGACGCCGCGTGCCTCGCGTGCGTCGATTGTGGTCAGCACGGGTTCGGGCCCGTTGGTGAACAGCTCGGGCTGCCGCTCGATGTCGAGCACCGCCGCATGGTCGATGACCGCCCACAACGGCTCGAAGCCATCTCGCTCGAAACGATGGATGCCCCCTTCGTCGTGGAGGGCAAGTGCGGCGCGGTTCCATTCGTCGAGGTCACCCCACCGATGGCTGTCGGTGAAGATGTCGTGCGGTGCGGGTGCTCCGACGTCGATCACGGAAGACTCCTCGTTGGGTGCGACACCTGGCCGCGCCGGGTCATCGTGATTGAAGCACGTCCCGGAAGGGCAGGTCCTTGTCCACCGACGGCTCGCGCGGCAAGCCGAGGACCCGCTCACCGATGATGTTGCGCTGGATCTCGTTGGTGCCCCCCGCGATGCCACTCGAGAAGGTCGTGAGTGCTTCTTTGGCCCAGCTGTCCTCACCCGCCCACGCCGTCGCGTCGGACCCGACGATCGCGAGCGAGAGGTTGCGGTAGTCGGCCGCGATCCGGGCGCCGGCCAGCTTGCCGAGCGAGCCCTGTGGTCCAGGCGTCTTCCCTGCCTCACGCTCCGCCCTGCTGCGGATCGCCATCAGGCTGTGGCAGACCTCGTCGCTGTACATCTTCATCAGCCGCTGGCGAATCGTTGCGTCGTCGCTCCGCCCACGCGCTGACGCTTCGGCCATCAACCTGTCGGCGCGCTCGTGGAGGACTCCGTCCTTCGATCCCGTGCCGATGGCCACGCGCTCGTACATCAGCATCGCGGTCGCGAGCCGCCAGCCCTCGTTGAGCGGCCCCACCTGGTGGTCCTTCGGAACCCGCACGTCGGTGAAGAAGATCTCGTTGAATCGCGACCCACCGTCGATCTGGTTGATCGCCCGGATCTCCACGCCGGGCGCTCGCATGTCGACGATGAACATCGTGATCCCGCGGTGCTTGGGCTGGTCGGGATCCGTTCGGGCGATCAGGATCCCGTGGTCGCACTTGTGGGCGAGCGTGGTCCACACCTTCTGACCGTTGATCACCCACTCGTCGCCGTCGAGAACGGCGCGGGTCTGCAGGCTGGCGACGTCGCTTCCCGCACCGGGCTCGGAGAACATCTGACACCACGCATGCTCGCCGCCGATGATCCGCGCCTGGTAGGCGGCACGCTGCTCGTCGGTGCCGTACTCGTTGAGCATCGGGAGACACATGCCCATCGTGATGGCCAGCGACGCCGTGACTCGCGGGTAGTCCCCGGAGACCTCGCGCCACGCCTCCTCGTACGGCGCGGGCAACCCCTGGCCGCCGAACCGCGTCGGGTACGACAGACCGGCCAGGCCGGCTGCGGCCAGCTCCCTCTGAAAGGACAGGGCCATCTCCATGGCCCGGTCGCCGCGCGGATCCTCGGCAGAAGAGGGCGGCTCGGCGACCGCATGCCGTTCGAGGAACGTCCGGCACCTGGCGCGGAAGTCGTCGAGATCGGGAAGCTCGCTCATCGTCACCTCTCCGTGGTAGCACGGCACGGGGACCGTGGCGACCACGGCGCGACGACGAGGACGGAGGCGACGGACATGGCGTACCCGGGGATTCACGCTGCGACACGCCCCGACCATCTCGCCGTCATCATGGCCGAAGCCGGGACCACCCAGACGTACCGGGAGCTCGACGAGCGCTCCAACCAGGTCGCTCATCTCTTGCGGGCGCAGGGTCTGGGCTCGGGCGACCACGCGGCGATCTTCATGGAGAACCAGCTGCGCTATATGGAGATCGTCTGGGGCGCGTTGCGCGGTGGCATCTACATCACCGCGGTCAACAGCTTCCTCTCCGACGAGGAGGTCGCCTACATCCTCGATGACTGCGACGCCACCGTCGTGTTCAGCTCGCGCGCCAAGGCGGACGTCGCTGCCACGATCGATCCTGCGACGACACCCGATGTGGAGCGCTGGATCATGGTCGACGGGCTCCCCGGCGGCGAGTCGGGTCCTCAGTGGGAGCCATACGAGGAGGCGCTCGCCCAGCACCCGACCACCCCCATCGGCGACGAGCAACCCGGCTTCCCGATGCTCTACTCCTCCGGAACGACCGGACGACCGAAGGGCGTCAAGCGGCCACTCCCGACGTACGGGATCGAGGAGATGGAGCCGCGCGTGGCCACCTTCTTCACCGACCAGTATCGGTACGGCCCCGACATGACGTACCTGTCGCCCGCGCCGATGTACCACGCGGCACCACTCGCCTTCTCGACCGCGGTGCATCGAGTGGGCGGAACGCTGGTGATCATGGAGAGGTTCGACGCCGCCACCTCCCTCGCCGCGATCGGGAAACACCAGGTCACGCACAGCCAGTTCGTTCCCACGATGTTCGTGCGCATGCTCAAGCTCGACGAGGCGGAACGCCGTCGCCACGACCTCTCGACGCTCGAGGTCGCGATCCACGCCGCCGCTCCGTGCCCTGTCGCGGTGAAGCACGAGATGATCGACTGGTGGGGGCCGATCCTGATGGAGTACTACGCGGGCTCCGAGGGCAACGGCGCCACCTTCATCACGAGCCAGGAGTGGCTGAAACGACCGGGATCGGTGGGACGGGTACGAGCGGGGCAGCTGCACGTGTGTGACGACGACGGCAACGATCTGCCGCCCGGAGAGATCGGCACCATCTACTTCTCCGGAGGCGGCGAGTACGAGTACTACAAGGATCCCGAGAAGACCGCCGGCGCCGCTCTCCCGGGCGGCCGCACGACCCTGGGTGACATCGGGTATCTCGACGAGGACGGCTTCCTCTTCCTCACCGATCGCAAAGCCCACATGATCATCAGCGGCGGGGTCAACATCTATCCCCAAGAGATCGAGGACTGCCTGATCGTCCACCCCCAGGTCGCGGATGTCGCGGTGTTCGGAGTCCCCAACGAGGAGTTCGGCGAAGAGGTGAAGGCCGTTGTTCAGCCGATCGAAGGGATCGAGGGGTCGGACGAGCTGGCACGCGAGCTGATCGCCTTCGCCCGCGATCGGATCGCTCACTACAAGTGCCCTCGCAGCGTCGACTTCGAAGCCGAGCTGCCCCGCCTTCCCACCGGCAAGCTCTACAAGCGTCTCCTGCGAGACCGCTACTGGGGCACCACCGACTCCAGAATCGTCTGAGGGCCGGGATCCTCTGGCTCAGTACTCGCCCACCTCGGGCGGCGCGCCGATGTAGCGCGCGGCGGGCCGCAGGATCTTGTCGGAGGTGGCCTGCTCGAGAGCGTGGGCGCACCAGCCGACGACCCGAGCCGTCGCGAACGTCGCGGTGAACCACTCCCGGGGAACGCCGCATCCCTCGAGGACAACCGCTGCGTGGAGATCGAGGTTGGGAACAAGGCGCTTCCCGCCGAGGACGTCCTGGCCGATTCGCTCGATCGCCATGACCAGCTCGTGCCGTTCGGAGGCGATGGCAGCACCGTGCTCGCGCAGCAACGCCAACCGCATCTCGATGAGATTGCAACAAGTCAGAAACGGA
>CAYUBX010000190.1:0-6445 GCA_964443165.1 uncultured Acidimicrobiales bacterium | reverse complement strand
AAGGTGGGGCCACACCGTGACGTCCGGCTCCGCGACGAGAATGCGATCGACCAACAGGTCGTCCAGACCGGCGCCCGCCCGGATCGCCTGCTGGAGGTCGTACCCGAGGATGGTCAGCTCGACCACCCTGGTCCACAGCAGCTCCCGGCGGGCCGGGGAGAAGCCGGCCTCCGGGTCGAGGGCGGAGGCGACGGTCAGCACAGTGCGGATGCTCTCTACGACCACCTCCGTCGGGTCGAGCCCGAGCTCCACGGGGCCCGGTGCCGACTGACCGCTGAGTTCGGCCGCCGTCGCGAGGTTGCCGTCTGCGACCCGCCGAAGAAGGTCGGCCACCGTGAGGTCGCTCATCGGGGCGGCGAGCGGCATCGGGAGGTGCTCCCACGCCGGCAAACGCAGCCGAGCGGCGAAGTCCGTGCACGCCCTGCGATGGAGGCGCATCAGCTCCTTGTCCGGCAGCACCACGATCGCGGTCACGACAGATCCAGGAGGGACGACCAGTCCGAGGTATACGTCGCGGCGATGGCATCTGGGCTGCGGCGCAAGACGTCGTCCGAGACGCAAGCGACGAGCTGCCTTGCATCGGCGTAGTGATGCCGTTCGGCGACGCCTTCGAATCGGGGACGGCGGGCCGCGACCAGCTCGGCTGCTGGATCGGAGTCGAGGTAGCCCCAGATGCGGTAAGCGATCTCGAGGTCGTGCACCACCGGCGCCCGCCCGAACAGCGAGGCTCGCTTCAGCGCGATCTGCACGCAGCCCCGATCGACGTCGTGGCGGTCCTCGCCCGGCGCGAGCGTGATGTCGTCCGCGAATCGCCGGCAGAGCTTGAGGGCGTACCCCTGGTCGGGGCCCTGGTGGCCCATGAGCCCGCCGGAGGGCTGGACGCCACCGAGGTCCGCGGGCCGATCCGCGCGCCAGGCATCGGGAACCGCGTCGGGTGAGGTGTAGGAGCGGGTGCGCTCGAGCGGCGCGACCGGCACGTGTTCGGGTGCAGCCATCGCCTGTCAGTCTAGGAGTCGCGCGACGCAGGAGCGGTCGCTCCGCTGCGCACCAGCGCGTAGATCATCGCATCGCGCAGTGCGAGCCAACTCGCCTCGATGATGTTCTCCGACACACCGATGGTGGTCCACGATCCGCCCTCGTCCGCGGTGTCGATCAGCACCCTCGTCACGGCCTCCGTGCCTCGATCGGTGTCGAGGACACGCACCTTGTAGTCAGTGAGATGCACCGAGCTCAGCTGCGGGTAGTAGGTGGCGACTGCGTTGCGGAACGCGTTGTCGAGCGCGTTGACGGGTCCGTCGCCCTCTCCGACCGTGACGTGACGCTCGTCTCCGACGCTGATTCGGAGCGTGGCTTCGGTGTCGAACTCCCGATCGCGGCCACGCTCCACGAGCACGCGGAACGACTCCACCGTAAAGAACCCGTGCGTCTCACCGCCGGCGCGGCGGAGCAGCAGCTCGAGCGACGCGTCGGCCACCTCGAAGTGATAGCCCTCGTGTTCCAGGCGCTTGAGCTCGTCGACAACATCGACCATCGCCTTGTTGTCGAGCTCGATGCCGAGCTCTTCCGCCTTGAGCTCCACCGATGCGCGTCCGGACAGGTCGCCCAGCAAGAAACGGGTGTGGTTGCCCACCGCGGCCGGGTCCACGTGCTCATAGCTGTCCGGTCGGCGGGCGATCGCACTGGTATGGAGGCCCGCTTTGTGGGCGAAGGCGGAGCTGCCCACGTAGGGCTGCTGGTGTTGTGGCGGCATGTTCATCAGCTCGGCCACGTGGTGCGACACGGCCGTCATGCGAGCGATGCATTCGCGCGGAACCGTCTCGATGCCCATCTTGAGGGTGAGGTTGGGGACCAGGACCGTGTTGTCGCAGTTACCGGTGCGTTCGCCGTACCCATTCATCGTCCCTTGAACGTGGGTCGCTCCCGAGACGACCCCCGCCACGGCGTTGGCCACCGCACAGCCGGTGTCGTTCTGGGTGTGCATCCCAATCTGGACGCCGTCGAAGTGGGAGACGACGTCGGCGACGATCGCCTCCACCTCGTGAGCCAGCGACCCCCCGTTGGTGTCGCACAGCACGAGGCAGTCGGCCCCGTTGACGGCGGCGGCCTCCAGCACCCGCAGGGCGAACTCGGGGTTGCGCTTGTACCCGTCGAAGAAGTGTTCGGCATCGAAGAACACCCGGCGACCCTCGGCCTTCAGGTACTCGACGGAATCGCCCACCATCGCCACGCCCTCGTCGAGCGGCTGCCGCAGGGCCTCGGTGACGTGGTAATCCCACGACTTGCCGACGATGCAGACCGTGGAGGTCCCCGCCTCGAGGAGCGAGCTCAACGTCTGGTCCTCGTCGACGCGACCCTTCGGCCGGCGCGTGGATCCGAAGGCCACCAGCGTGGAGTTCTCGAGCTGCAGCTCGGTCGCGGCCCGGCGGAAGAATTCCTCGTCTTTGGGGTTCGAACCGGGCCAGCCGCCCTCGATCCAATGCACGCCCAACAGGTCGAGCTGGCGCGCGACCTTGAGCTTGTCGTCCGGGCTGACCGAGATGCCCTCGAACTGCACACCGTCCCGCAGCGTCGTGTCGAAGATCTCGACGTGCTCGGGCCACGCGTCGTCACGTGTCCCCTGCCTGTCGAGCGCGGGCGCCTCGCTGTGTTCGTCCGACATCAGGACCCCCCGGAGTCGACGGCCGTCAGGATCGCCTTGGTGATGGTCTTGGTTCCCCCCTCGCCCGGCACACCGTCGCAGGCGGCACGAACCCGCGCTGCGATCTCGGACTCGCCGAGGAACTCCATCATCATCGCTCCGGACAGCACGGCCGCCGTGGGATTGGCAAGGCCCTGACCGGCGATGTCGGGGGCAGACCCGTGCACCGGCTCGAAGAGCGAGGCAGCGGTCCGATCGGGGTTGAGGTTGGCTGAGCTCGCGAGTCCGATGCCGCCCGCGACGGCGCCGCCGAGGTCGGTGAGGATGTCGCCGAAGAGGTTGTCCGTGACGATCACGTCGTAGCGGTGGGGATCCTCGACGAAGTAGATGCACGCGGCGTCCACGTGGTTGTACGCGGTGTCGACGTCGGGATACTCCGTCGCCACCTCGTTGAACGTCCGCTCCCACAGATCACCCGAGAAGGTCAGCACGTTGGTCTTGTGCACGAGCGTGAGATGCTTGCGCTCACGGCTGCGGGCCAGCTCGAAGCCGTAGCGGATGCAGCGCTCGGCTCCCTTGCGAGTGTTCACCGAACCCTGGGTCGCGATCTCGTCTGGAGTGCCCTTGCGGAGAAAGCCGCCCTCGCCCGCGTAGGTGCCCTCGGTGTTCTCGCGGATCACCACGAACTCGTGGCCGTCCGACATCTGGAAAGGTCGCAGATTGACGTAGAGGTCGAGCTCGAACCGAGCCTTCAGCAGCAGTCCTCGCTCGATGACGCCCGGAGGCACCTCAGGGGTGCCGACGGCACCGAGGAGAATGGCGTCGTAGCCCCGCAGCTCGTCGAGCACGTCGTCGGGGAGAATCGTTCCGTCCTGGAGGTAGCGGAACCCGCCGAGGGCGTAGTCGGTGGTGTCGAGATCGGCGCCAGCTGCTCGGAGCACCTCGAGCGCGACCGAGGTGACCTCGGGTCCGATGCCATCGCCTCCGATGACTGCAATGCGGTGACTCACTGGTCTTCTCCTGTCGGGGTGCGGCCTGTCGACCGAGGGCCGAACAAGGTTCCGTCAGAGGGGCGAGCCCGTCAATTCGGTAGCCTCGCGGGGATGGCGGATATTCACCGTTTGTCACCCGACGCGCACGCCCGCCTCACCGCGGAGTTCACCGATCTGACCACTCGTGGCCGCATCGAGATCGCGGACAAGATCGAAGAGGCCCGCCTGCTCGGCGACCTCTCCGAGAATGGCGACTATCACGCCGCCAAAGAAGAGCAGGGAAAGATGGCGGGCCGCATCCTTCACCTCTCCTCTGTGCTCGAGAACTGCGAGATCGTGGAGGAAGCGGCCGGTGGGGTCGTGTCGGCCGGCGTCGTGGTGGAGATCCGTTTCGAGGGTGATTCGATCACGGAGACCTATCTCTTCGGCTCGATCGAGGAGCGCCGCGAGGGGCTGGAGGTGATCTCCCCCGGCTCACCCATGGGCCAAGCGCTCGAGGGCGGCCGGGTCGGCGAGACCGTGAGCTACGAGGCAGGCGGCAACGAACTCAGGGTGGAGATCGTCGCCATCGAGGCCTGATCCCGCGGTGCGCGACGCGCGGCTCGCACCCAGGGAGGCCGGATCCGACGATCCGCTCGACGATCGCATCGTCTTGCCGCGCGGCCGCGAGATCGAACTCGAGGACCGCGGTCGCACCTTCATCCGCATGCTCGAGGCACCACCGGGTGCACCCACGCTGCTCCTGTTGCACGGGTGGACGGGCACGGCCGACCTCAACTGGTTCACCACCTATGAGTCGCTGGGCGGCCGCTACGGCGTCGTGGCGATGGATCACCGTGGCCACGGGCGCGGGCTGCGCAACGGGACCTTCCGCCTCGCCGACTGCGCCGACGACGCCGTCGCAGTGCTCGACCACCTCGGTTTCGATCGGGTGATCGCCGTCGGATACTCCATGGGCGGCCCGATCACCCAGCTGATGTGGCGCAGACACCCCGACCGGATCAGCGGCGCCGTGCTGTGCGCGACAGCAGCCACTTTCAACACCTCGAGCCGCGAGAAGGCGCTCTTCGCTGGTGTCGGCGCCATCGCCATGGCGGCTCGCGCGGTGCCGCCGCCGCTGCGCGAGTTCACGGGCCTCCGTCTGCTCCTCGGGCGGGCCGGGCCCGATCTGCGGCAGTGGGCGGTGGACGAACTCAGCAGGCACGACTGGCTCCAGTTGGTGCAGGCAGGCCGGGAGCTCGGGGGGTTCGACAGCCGCCGCTGGATTCGCAGCATCGACGTGCCCACCTCGCTCGTGATCACGACACAGGACGAGGTGGTGCTCACCGAGCGGCAGCTCGCCCTGGCGGGCATGATCCCCGACGCGCGGACCTTCGAGGTGCACGGCCCGCACAGCTCGTGTATCAGCCATCCCGACGAGTTCACGGCAGCCCTTCTCGCGGCGGTCGGGTCGGTCGAAGACCGCAGTCTCGGCTGAGCCGCGGCATCGGCGGTCGCGTAGAGTCGCGGGATGACCTCTACCGGAACAGGAGCCCCCCGCACGCTCAGCGAGAAGGTGTGGGACAGGCATGTCGTGCGGAGCGGAGACGGCCTCCCCGACCTCCTCTACATCGACCTGCACCTGGTGCATGAGGTCACCTCGCCGCAGGCATTCGACGGCCTCCGCATGAACGGCCGCACCGTCCGGCGTCCCGATCTCACGGTGGCGACGGAGGACCACAACGTCCCGACCGAGAACATCCATCTCGAGATCGCCGATTCGACCAGCAAGAAGCAGGTCGAAGTCCTCCGCGCGAACTGCGAGGAGTTCGGCATCACCCTGTATCCGATGGGCGACCCCGGACAGGGCATCGTCCACGTGATCGGTCCCGAACAGGGGCTCACCATGCCGGGGATGACCATCGTGTGCGGCGACAGCCACACGAGCACCCATGGAGCGTTCGGCGCGCTGGCCTTCGGCATTGGAACCTCCGAAGTCGAGCACGTTCTGGCGAGCCAGACCCTTCCCCAGGTGCGCCCGGGAACCATGGCCGTCAACGTCGAGGGTGAGGCGCCCGCCGGCGTCACCGCCAAAGACATCGTCCTCGCCATCATCGGTCGCATCGGGACAGGTGGCGGGATCGGCCACATCATCGAGTACCGGGGATCGGCGATCCGCGCGCTCACGATGGAAGGCCGCATGACGGTCTGCAACATGTCGATCGAAGCCGGCGCCAAGGCGGGGCTGATCGCCCCAGACCAGACCACGTACAACTACCTCGAGGGTCGCGACCGCGCGCCGTCTGGCGCCGACTGGGACGCGGCGATCGCCGACTGGTCGACGCTGGCCACAGACGACGGAGCCACCTTCGACCGCGAGGTCCACATCGATGCGGCCACGCTCACGCCGCACGTGACCTGGGGGACCAACCCGGCGCACGTGATCCCGATCGGCGATCCGATCCCCGGCCCTGGCGACTACGAGGATCCCGTCGAGGCGGGCACCGCCGAGCGAGCCCTCGAGTACATGGGCCTCACTGCGGGGTCCCGGTTGTCCGACGTCAGTGTCGACACGGTGTTCATCGGCAGTTGCACCAACAGCAGGATCGAGGATCTCCGCGCCGCCGCGGCGGTCGCGAAGGGCCGCAAGGTCAAAGACGGGGTCCGCACGCTGGTGGTGCCCGGTTCGTTCGCCGTCAAGAACCAGGCCGAGGCCGAGGGTCTGCACGAGGTCTTCGTCGAGGCCGGGTTCGACTGGCGTGAGCCGGGCTGCTCGATGTGTTTGGCCATGAACCCCGACAAGCTGACCCCCGGCGAGCGCTCCGCTTCGACGAGC
>CAYUBX010000189.1:0-6481 GCA_964443165.1 uncultured Acidimicrobiales bacterium | reverse complement strand
CGCCAGCTCGGCCTCAGCGTCGACTGGTCGATGACGTACGCGACGATCGACGAGCACTGCCAGCGGGTCGCCCAGCGCGCCTTCTTGCGGAACCTCGCTCGCGGCGAGGCCTACCAGATCGAGGCGCCATCGCTCTGGGACGTCACTTTCCGCACGGCGGTGGCTCAAGCAGAGCTCGAGGACCGGGAGGACACGGGCGCCTATCACAAGCTCGCGTTCCACAAGCCAGACGGCACCGACATCCTCATCGACACCACCCGCCCCGAACTCCTGCCGGCGTGTGTCGCGCTGGTCGCTCACCCCGACGACGAGCGCTACCAGCCGATGTTCGGCTCCACCGTCACAACGCCGGTGTTCGGTGTGGAGGTGCCTGTGCACGCACACGAGCTCGCCGATCCCGACAAGGGCACCGGCATCGCCATGATCTGCACGTTCGGCGACACCACCGACGTCACCTGGTGGCGCGAGCTCGACCTGCCGGTTCGCGCCGTCATCAGCCGCGGCGGCCGATTCGTCGAGGACGCTCCCCACGGCATCGACTCCGACGCGGGCCAGACCGCCTACGCACGCATGGCGGGCAAGACGGTCTTCTCCGCGAAGAAAGAAGTCGTGGAGATGCTGTCCGACTCGGGCGAGCTGATCGGCGAGCCGCGCGAGATCACCCACGCGGTGAAGTACTTCGAGAAGGGCGACCGGCCGCTCGAGATCGTCACCAGCCGCCAGTGGTACATCCGCAACGGCGGCCGCGACACCGACCTCAACGACGCGCTCATCGCGCGCGGCGACGAGATGACGTGGCATCCGTCGTACATGCAGAGCCGCTACACCAACTGGATCGAGGGCCTCAACGGCGACTGGCTCATCAGCCGCCAGCGCTTCTTCGGCGTCCCGATCCCCCTCTGGTACCGCCTGGACGACGAGGGCGAGCCCATCTGGGACGACCCGATCGCCCCAGATGAGTCGTCTCTCCCCGTGGACCCGTCGTCGGACGTGCCGACTGGGTTCGACGAGAACGAACGCGGGACGCCGGGCGGCTTCGTCGGCGAGGTCGACGTGATGGACACCTGGGCGACCTCCTCGCTCACCCCACAGATCGCATGTGGCTGGGAAGAGGACGACGACCTCTACGCGCGCACCTACCCGATGGACCTTCGCCCGCAAGCCCACGACATCATCCGGACCTGGTTGTTCTCCACAGCGGTGCGCAGCCATCTCGAGGCCGATGCGGCCCCCTGGAGCAACTGCGCCCTCAGCGGATGGATCCTCGACCCCGACCGCAAGAAGATGTCGAAGTCGAAGGGCAACGTCGTCACGCCCAAGGCTCTTCTCGAACAGTACGGGTCCGACGCAGTTCGGTATTGGGCGGCCAACGGCCGACCTGGGACCGACACCGCGTTCGACGAGGGCCAGATGAAGATCGGTCGCCGGCTGGCGATCAAGGTCCTCAACGCGTCACGTTTCGTCCTCAATCTCGCCGGCGATTCCGACCCGGCCGGTCAGACAGCGGATGCTGTCACCAACCCGCTCGATCAGGCGCTCCTGGACCGGCTCGCCGACCTCGTCGACGTGGCGACGACCGCGTTCGACGGGTTCGACTACGCACGCGCGCTCGAGCGCACAGAGGCGTTCTTCTGGTCGTTCACCGACGACTACGTCGAGCTGGTCAAGGGACGGGCATACGGAGCTCAAGGCGACGACGAGGCGGCGTCGGCGCACGTCGCCCTCGCAACGACGCTCGACACGTTGCTCCGGCTGTTCGCACCGTTCCTACCGTTCGTCACCGAAGAGGTCTGGTCCTGGTCCAACGACAGCTCGGTCCACCGGGCGGGGTGGCCGGATCACGCAGGGGTCCGCGCGCTGGCCGGGCAGGCCGATCAGGCGGTCCTCGACGTCGCCGCCGAGGTGCTCAGCGAGGTTCGACGAGCCAAGACCGAGGCGAAGCGAAGCCTTCGCACCGAGGTCACGCGATGCGTGGTGACAGACACCGACGAGCGTTTGGCTCTCATCGCGGCGGCCCGTGCCGATCTCCAAGAGGCAGGGAGCATCGCCGAACTCGAGCTCCAGTCCGGCGACCGAACTGTCGTTGAAACAACATTGGCCCACGAGTCGTAGCTCGGCTCCGACCTTGCGGGCTAGGGTCCCGCAAGGTTCGGAGGAAGTCCGGTGGTGACAACACCAGGGGTCACGAGGAAATCATGGGTCGCGGCGGTCGCCCTCGCCCTTCTGGCCACGGTTCTCGCCCCGACCGTCTCCGCTCAGGTGCGCGAGCACTTTCCGCCGGAGGCGCCCTCCGGGTACCTGGTCGCCGGGGCCAGCGGGGGCGAGGTCCACAACTTCGGCGCCGCGCAGTACGTGGGGTCCGCAGCAGACGACCCGGTCGACTTCAACTCGGTGGGCATCGCGGCAACGCCGACCGGTGAGGGCTACTGGCTCGTCAGCGCAGAAGGCCAGGTGCGGGCGTACGGAGACGCGGTGTTCCGCGGCGATGCCTCCGGCCTCACCCTCAACGCGCCGATCGTGGCCATCGAGCCCACCGGCAGCGGCAATGGCTACTGGCTCGTGGCGAGCGACGGGGGCGTGTTCACCTTCGGAGATGCCGGCTACTTCGGATCGGTCTCCCACCTGCCGCTCGCCGAACCGGTCGTGAGCCTCGCGTCCACGGCCGACGACACCGGCTACTGGCTCGCGGCGAGCGACGGGGGCGTGTTCGCGCTCGGCTCGGCCGACTTCCACGGTTCGGCTGGAGCGATCCCCCTCAACCAGCCGATCGTCGACATGGTCGAATCGATCACTGGCGATGGCTACTGGCTGATCGCCCAAGACGGCGGCGCCTTCAGCTACGGCGATGTCGACTTCCACGGATCGCTCGGCAACAGCGACCTCCACGGCGAGCACATCGTCGACGCCGAGATGAGCCCCGATGGCGACGGCTACTGGATGGTGGGCCACCTCGGGTCGGTGTTCGCATTCGGCAGCGCCAACTACCTCGGTGGTGCCTCGGCAGGACCCGAAGAGCCGATCGGTGCCATGACCGCACGCCCCCAGGGCGACGGCTACTGGCTGGCCACAGCCCCCGGGCACGACTGGCTCGGCCCGCCGATCCCCGCCAACTCCGGAACCGGCCGCCGCATCGTCTACTCCAACAGCCAGCAACGGGTGTGGCTGATCGAAGACGACGGATCGGTCTTCGACAGCTACCTGGTCAGCGGCAAGTACCTCACCCCGGGCGCCGGCGAGTACAAGGTGTTCTCCAAGTCGCGGTACGCGTTCGCCGCCCACGACGGGATCACGATGGATCACATGGTGCGGTTCGCTCACGGGCGACGGCTGGCGATCGGATTCCACTCCATTCCGAAGTACGCCAACGGCGTCCCCATGCAGACCGAGGAAGAACTCGGCACCTACCAGTCAGGCGGCTGCGTACGCCAACGCAACGACAAGGCCGAGCAGCTGTTCAACTGGGCCCCGGTCGGTACCAAAGTGGTGGTCCTGAATTAGCTCTTGCCGCACCCCGAGTGGCGATTCGGCGAAGCCGTGAGCCACGGGCGGGGCCACGGCAGTCCCGAGACCAGCCGAAGCCCGTCAAGGCTGAGCGAGGAGTGCGGCGAGGACTAGTGCCGTTTGATCCCGCCGTACTTCATGCGGGTATCGCTCATGGAGGCGGGTCGCTTCTCGTCGTCGTTGATCGCCGCGGCGACGATCTCCCCGACGAAGAGGGTGTGCGTCCCGAGATCGAGCGTGTGGCGAACCTCGCAGTCGACCCACGCGAGCGCTTCGTCGAACACCGGGGCACCGGTGGCCTGCTCGCTGACGTTGCGCCCGTTCAGCTGACCGCGGCCGTCCGCCACCTCGTACGTGGCGGGCTTGGAGTACATCACGAAGGGGCGGGTGTCCTCGGCGTCCCACAGATTGACGGTGAACGAGCCCCCTTCGGTGATGAGCCGATGGGTGACGGCGGTGTTGTCTACGCCGATTCCGATGAGCACGGGCTCCATCGAGAGCTGGGTGATCCAGCTGGTGGTCATGGCGTTGCGCTCGTCCCCCGAGCGAGAGCCCACGAGGGCCAGCGCGTTGGGGATCTTCCACGTCACCTTGTTGATGAGCTCGTCGTCGATCACGGCGCCACGTTATCGACGCCGGCAGGCGGGTAGCGTCGGCGGGCGGCTGTGGTGGTCGGTGTTCGCCGCGAGCGACGCCACCAAGACCTGACGATCACTCCTCTTCGGTCTTCATCCACACGGTGCGCTGCGGGAACGGGATCTCGATGCTCTCGCGATCGAAGGCCTCCTTGATCCGCTTCCGCACGATCCGGCCCGCCGCCCACTGCTCGGCCGGGTCGGTCCGGAACATCAGACGGATCGACACGGCGTCCGCCCCGAAGTTCTGCACTCCGCTGATCACCGGTTCGTCGAGGACCGTCGCCTCCTCGAGCTGCTCCTCCCACAGCGAATCCGCCGCTGCCTTGATCGTGGTCATGGCGTGGTCGAGGTCAGTGTCGTATGCCACGTCGACGTCGAGGATCGTGCGCGCCCACAGCTGCGACATGTTGCCCACCCGGCGGATCTCCCCGTTGGGGATGTGCCACAGCGTTCCGTTGATGTCGCGGAGCCGAGTGGTACGCATGCCGACCGACTCCACGGTCCCGGTGGCCTCACCAACGTCGACCACATCGCCGACGCCGTACTGGTCTTCGACCAGCATGAACACTCCGCTCAGCAGGTCCTTCACGATGGTCTGGGCGCCGAAGCCGATCGCGATGCCCAAGATGCCGGCGCTCGCAATCAGCGGCCCGAGGTTGATGCTGAACTCCCCCAGCAGCATCAGGAACGCCAGGGTGAAGATGACGGCCGTCGTCGCGCTCTTGAAGAGGACACCGAGCGTCCTGGCCCGCTGGCGCGACCGTTCGGACCGGTCGCGGAGGTTGGCGAGCTTGCTCGACAGCAGCTCCCGGCTCCAGCCGTCTCCGTCCTCCTGGGCTGCTTCGACCGCAGCCTGCTCGTCCGCCTCGCGATCGGTCACCAGGCGCTCGACGAGGCCGTCGATCGCTCGGTGCGCGAACCTCCGGACGACGAAGGCAATGATGATGATGATCAGTACGGTGAGCGGTTTGTCGACGATCCAGGTCGCCGCTCCGCTCAGCGCCTCGTTGTCGGTCCAGTCGTAGACCCGTTCACACAACCACGCCGGATCCGCCCCACAGGCGTCGAACAACCCCGTGTCTGTCTGCGCGTGCTCCATCGAATCGAAGGTACCGAACCTCCCGGGCCGGGGAGCGCGGTCCGCGCCGGAGCAGCCGGACACGCAAGGTCGCTCTCACTAACCTCGCGGCCGTGGACGATGCAGCGCTGTACGACGTGACCGCGGGGGTGGCGACGATCACCCTGAACCGCCCAGACAACAAGAACGCGTTGAGCGTGGACCTGGTGAACGCGATCGGCGATCACTTCGAGGCTGCTCAGCAGGATCCCGAGGTGCGGGCGATCCTCTTCACCAATGTGGGCAACACGTTCTGCGCCGGTGCCGACCTGAAGGCGAGCCAGCCGGGTGTGACCCAGGCAACGGCTCGGCACAGCTTCGTCGAGATCCTCGATGGGATCATGGAGTCGCCGAAACCGGTGCTCGGCAAGATCGCAGGTCACTGCACCGGTGGCGGCGTCGGGTTCGCCGCCGCCTTCGACATCTCGATTGCCGCGGACGACGTGATCATCGGCTTCACCGAGGTTCGGATCGGCGTAGCGCCCGCAGTGATCAGCGTCGTGTGCCTGCCGAAGCTTCGCCGCGCCGACGCATCGGAACTCTTCCTGAACGGTGAGCGCATTCCCGCGGAGCGCGCGGCCGAGGTCGGGCTGATCAACCGCGCTGTTCCCCGTGACGAGCTCGATGCCGCAGTGGCCGAGAGCCTCGGCAAGGTGGTGCGCGGTGGTCCGAACGCGCTCGCTGCGTCGAAACAGCTGGTGTCGAAGGTTCCGCAGATGCAGCGGGCGGAGGCGTGGGAGTGGACGGCTGAGCTGTCGCAGTCTCTGTTCCAGAGCGAGGAGGCCGCCGAGGGGATCGGCGCGTTCCGCGAGCGGCGAGACGCCAGCTGGGTGCCGAAGGACTGACGATCGTCAGCCGACCAGGCTGACCTGCCCGACCCTGGCGAGCGCGATCCAGGTCGATCCCGGCATGAGCGGGACCGGGTCCCCGTTCTCATCGATGAAGGTGGTCACGTCACCGTCGCCGCCGCGCTCCCAACGGGCGACGATGCGCCGGCCGCTCGCGAAGACCCAGGCATCGCCCGAACCCAGCAGCTCGGCCTCGGGCGAACGCCCGTCCGCGGCACTTCGGCCATAGGAGACGAACTGCACGATCAGGTTCGTCGGCGTGATCGGCACTCCGTCGGCGTCCACGTGCAGGCTGCCGTCCTGCTTGCGGGCCCAGCCCTGCGCGTCGGCATCCCACGCGTAGGTGACCGACGTGGCGCCGTATTCGATCATCACCC
>CAYUBX010000188.1:0-6555 GCA_964443165.1 uncultured Acidimicrobiales bacterium | reverse complement strand
ACCGGCAGCAGCGTGGTGACCCAGTTCCCCGAGCCCGGCGACGAACTCGTCTTCACGATCGCCGGACTCGGGGAGGTACGCGCGACCTGCGCGTGATCAGCCCTTGGCTTCGATGAACGCGTCGGAGTAGTTCACCTCGAAGTCACCGGTGTCGGTGATCTCCTCGAGAACGTCGAACGGCGCGGTCGCCGGGTCGGTGATGAAGTCCTGGAGCTCCTCGTCGAGGCCCGGCACTGCAGCTGCGTTGGGTGTGCCGTAGTAGTTCCAGTTGGACAGCGTCGCGCCCTGCTCGCCGTCGAGCAGCCAGTTGATGAAGGTGTGCGCGGTGCACGCCGACGGGGCGTCGAACGGAATCGCCATGTTGTCGATCCAGCGGGTGCCGCCCTCCTCGGGCACGAAGTACACGTACCGGCTCGGGTCGTCGGTCTCCAGGAACTGGGTGAACATGTCGCCGGAGTAGCCGTGAGCGATCACGGTCTCACCGGTGGTGAGCAGCTCGTCGGCCGAGTCGGTGTTGAAGGCCGCGAGGCGACCGCGGGTCTCCGCCACGAGGTCGCGCGCCTCGTTGAGCTCACCCTCGTCGGTGGTGTTGAGCGAGTAGCCCAGGTACTTCAACGCAGCGCCAAGCGTCTCACGCGGGTCGTTGAGCAGCGAGATCTGGCCGCTGAACTGATCGGCGAAGGCCGGGTCGAACACGATCGACCAGCTGCGCGGGAAGTCGGAGCCGACGACGGCGGTGTCCACCGACAGGCCCGTGGTTCCCCACTGGTAGGGGACCGAGTAGTCGCCGGACGGGTCGAAGCTCAGGTTCTGGAAGTCGTCGGAGATGTTCGACAGGTTGGGCAGGGCGTCTTTGTCGAGCGCCTGGATGTCCTCACCTGCGATCAGGATCGTGACCATGTAGTCCGAGGGGACGATCAACGAGTAGCCGGAGTTGCCGGCGGCGATGATCGGCTGCATGGCCTCGTTGGAGTCGTACGAATCCATCGTGACGCCGACGCCGAACTCGTCGCTGAACGCGGCGAGCTGTTCTTCGTCGATGTACTCGGCCCAGTTGTAGATCGCGAGGTCGCCGTCTGTGGCGTTGACCTCGCAGCTCGCACCCGACGCGCTGTCGGAGTCGCTGTCGCCGCACGCGGCGGCGATCAACGTCAATGCGAACAGCCCCGCGAGGAGCCGAAGTAGGCGGTGTGTGGACATGGTGTGGGTCTCCTTGTTCAGGAACTGGTGGACGCAGCGTCCTCGGGTCGTGGCGCGCTGCTGGATCTGAGTCGCTCGACGAGCAACATCAAGAGCACGAGAAAGATGGAGGCCGCCAACATCACGACGGACACGGCGTTGATGAGCGGGGTGACGCCGCGACGGATCAACCCGAACACGAACACCGGCAGCGTGGTGGCGCCGGGGCCGGAGGAGAACTGTGTGACGACGACGTCGTCGAGGGAGAGCGTCAGGGCCAGAAGCGCACCCCCCGCGATGCCCGGGGCGATCTGCGGCAGGGTCACGTGACGGAAGGCCCGGAGCCGGCTGGCGTAGAGATCCATCGCGGCTTCCTCGAGTCGCTGGTCCATGCCGGCCAACCGGGCGCGGACCACGACCGACACGAAGCTGATGTTGAACGCGACGTGGCTGATCGTGATGCTCGCGAAGCCCTTGCGGAGATCGAGCCCGAACATGGCGTTGAGCACGTCGAAGAACTCCGAGAAGAACAGGAGCATCATCACGGCCATCGTCACATCGGGGATGATGATCGGGAGGTAGAGCAGCGCATCGAATGCCCGCTTTCCCCGAAAGGTGAACCGTTCGAGGGCGAGGGCGGCCAGCGTTCCGAGCACCACCGAGATCACGGTGGAGACCACCGCGACCCGGATCGACACCCACATGGCGTTCTGCACGCCCTCGTGAGAAGCGAACTCGCGATACCACTCGAGCGTCGCACCGCCCCACCGCCCCACGTTTCGATCGGCGCTGAACGAGAAGATCAGCAGCAACAGGATCGGCGCGTAGAAGAAGGCGTAGACGAGCCAGGCGTTGGCGGCGAGCACGGCGCGTGGTAGCCCGCGGGGCCGGGCGGTGGAGGTGCTCACAGGTTGCGACCTCCGCTGCGGAAGTACACGACCGTCGCGACGAGCATCACCGCCATCAGCACGAACGACAGCGAGGCGCCCACCGGCCAGTTCCTGGCGGTGAGGAACTGGGTGACGATGTAGCTCCCGAGCAGGGTCGTCTTGGCCCCGCCGAGGATCTCCGGGGTGACGTAGGCGCCCAGGCTCGGAACGAACACGAGGATCGAGCCGGCGATCACCCCCGGCATCGACAGGGGGAGGAGCACACGTCGCAGTGTCTGCCAACCCGATGCGTACAGATCGCGGCTCGCTTCGACGAGGGAGAGGTCGATCCGCTCGATCGAGGCGTAGAGCGGCAGGATCATGAACGGCAGGAACCCGTACACGAGCCCGAGCACCACGGCGCTCGACGTGAACAGGATCTCCGTTTCTCCGAGGCCGACCGCCTCCGTCGTCTTCGTGACGACGCCGTCGTTGCCGAGGATCACCCGCCAGGCGTAGTTGCGGACGAGGAAGTTCGACCAGAACGGGATCATCACGAACACGAGCAGGATGTTTCGCACCCGTGGACTGCGGGTCGCCAGGTAGTACGCGAACGGGTAGCCGATGAGCAGGCAGATCACGGTCGTCAGAACGGCGAGGCCGACCGAACGGAAGAGGATGTCGCGGACGATGGGTTCGCTGAGCTTGCGATAGGCCTCGAAGCTGATCCCGTCGAAGACAGCCTCGCCGAACCGGTTGCGGCTCGCGAACGAGTAGGCGAAGACGATGAGCAGCGGGATCCCGAAGAAGAGGATCAGGTACAGGTAGGCCGGTGATGCGATGAGCAGCCCGCGCCGGGCCTCCGCACGCTCCGCCGCAGCCTCGAACTCCGGTGTCGCTTCCTCGGCGCGGTCGACGACCGCGGTCATTCCGTCACCACGGATACCGAGCCCGGCTCCCAGCTGACGCTCACCTCGTCCCCGACGGAGGCGACCGTGGCGTCAGAGCGGTTCTCGCTGCGGACCTCGAGCCGCATCCAGTCGAGCGCGACCGAATGAACCAACGCGTTGCCGAGGTAGGTGACGCCCTCGAGCCGCCCGTCGACGCTGGGCAGGTCGGTCGGAGCGTCGCCCCGAGCATGCAGTCGGGCGCGCTCGGGCCGGAGGCTCACCGCGCAGGTGGTGCCGGCGGGAAGGTCGGACGGTGCAGCGATGCGCGCCCCGTTGGTGAGGCACACGATCTCCGGCGACTCGACGGTGCCTTCGAGCAGGTTGGTGCGGCCGATGAAGTCGGCGACGAAGCGGTTGGCCGGCCGCTCGTAGATCTCCTCGGGCGACCCCACCTGCAGGAGCCGGCCCTCGTGCATCACCGCGATCCGATCGCTCATCGTGAGCGCCTCTTCCTGATCGTGGGTGACGAACACGAAGGTGATGCCCACCTCGCGCTGGAGCGCCTTGAGCTCGAGCTGCATCTCCTGGCGCAGCTTGAGGTCGAGCGCGCCGAGCGGCTCATCGAGCAGCAGCACCTTCGGCTGGTTGACGAGGGCGCGTGCCAGCGCAACACGCTGCTGCTGACCACCCGACAGTTGGCTCGGCCGCCGCGCCTCCATCCCGCCGAGCTGCACGAGCTCGATCGCGGCTCGGGTGCGGTCGGCCACCTCGGCCTTGGGCACCTTCTGCATCTTCATGCCGAACGCGACGTTGTCCAACACGTTCATGTGGGGGAACAGGGCGTATGCCTGGAAGACGGTGTTGACCGGCCGCTTGTTGGGCGGGAGGGTGCCCACTTCGTCGCCGAAGATCTTCAGGCTGCCCTGGGTGGGGAACTCGAGTCCTGCGATCATTCGCAGGGTCGTCGTCTTGCCGCACCCCGAGGGGCCGAGCAACGCGAAGAACTCGCCGTCGGCGATCGAGAGGTCCATCGCGTCCACCGCGACGACGTCGCCGAAGCGTTTGGTGATGCCGGTGATCTCGACGGCGGGCGGGGCGGTCATCTCAGATCCGTCCGAAGGGCTCTGGCTCGGCTCCCGCCCGTTGAGCCTGGAGGCAGATGAAGTCGTGGGCGATGTGCGCCGCGGCGAGCGCGGTGATCTCCGAGACGTCGTAGGGCGGCGCGACCTCGACCACGTCCATGCCGACGATGTCGAGCTCTCCGAGGCCGCGGATGGCTTCGAGCGCCTGGGCCGACGTGAGGCCTCCGGTCACAGGGGTGCCGGTTCCGGGCGCAAAAGCGGGGTCGAGACAGTCGATGTCGAACGTGAGATACGCGGTGGTGTCGCCCACGACCCGGCGGATCTCGTCGAGCGTGGCCGCGATCCCCTCGCGGTGGACCCACGGCGCACCGAGAACGGTGAAGCCCATCGTGTCGTCGTTGTGTGTGCGGATCCCGATCTGGATGGACGTCTCGGGATCGATGATCCCCTCGCGCGCTGCCCGCAGGAACATCGATCCGTGATCCAACCGCGTTCCGTCGTCCGGCCAGGTGTCGCAGTGCGCGTCGAAGTGGATCAGTGACAGGCGGCCGTGCTTCTCGGCATGAGCTCGCAAGAGGGGATAGGTGACGAAGTGATCGCCGCCGAAACTCACCAGAGTCGCGTCGTGGGTGATGATCTCAGCGGCGTGGGCTTCGGCTCGTTCGACGATCTCCTCGGGGTGTCCGAAGTCGATGAAGCAGTCCCCGTAGTCGGCGACCTTGATGTGGTCGAAGGGGTCGAAGCCGAACGGGTAGGCGTTGAGTTCGGCCAGGCCGACAGAGGCGGTGCGGATCGCCCGCGGTCCCAAGCGTGCTCCCGGCCGGTTGGACGTGGCCATGTCGAAGGGGATGCCGGTGACGACGACGTCCGCATCGGCGATCTCGCGGGTGTAGCGCCGTCGCAGGAACGAGGTGGCCCCAGCGAAGGTCATCTCGGGGTCGCGCCCGTTGAGCGAATCGCGGCGAAAGGCCTGGTCACCGGCGGTGCGGTCCGCTGGTCCGACGCTCATTTTCCACCCCCGAGACCGGCGCTGCGTTCGCCGACGCCCCAGTCGTACGTCTGCTTCGTGATACCGAGGTAGGCCATCGACTCGACCGACTCGATTCCGTCGATCGTGCGGATGTCGTTGAGGTGATCGACGAAGGTGTCGGCGTCCTGGCAGACGAGCTCGACGATGAGGTCGTACCGGCCGGCCGTCATGACCACGTAGACGGCTGCGTCGAGGTTGCCGAGCTCGGCCGCCATCTTGCGAGCGTCGGTGCTCACCGTGATCCCGAGCAGTGCCTGGTACCCGAGGCCGATCTTCACGGGATCGGTGACCGCGACGATGTCGATCACGCCCTCCGCCGTCAGACGGTTGACCCTCTGACGCACCGCACCGTCCGAGAGGTCGACGTGCTGGGAGAGTTGGGAGAACGACATCCGCCCGTCCACCTGGAGCTGGCGGATGATCTCCCGATCGACCGCGTCGATCATGCGGCACCGGCTCCAGCGTCGAAGCCGGGGTTGTGCCACACGATCAGGGCGGCCCAGCTGTCCACGGCGGGATCCTTGATGTAGTTCGCGAGTGCGCACGGGGCCTGGAAGCCGTTCTCGAGCTGGAAGCTCAACGTGCGGTCGTACAGTCGGCCCGCCCGAACCTCGGCGATGTACTCGTCTGCGGGCATCTCGTGCTTGTGATCGGCGTAGCCAGGGATCACGCCGCCCGCCACGATGCCCCGCAGGTTGAGATCGCGGCACACGCCCTTGCGCAGGTCGTACAACTCGGTCCCGATGCCGCGGCGGCGATACTCGGGTCGGGTGGAGATGCCGGTGCCGTAGTACCACTCGCCGTCGGGGATATGGCCGCTCGACGAGTGATCGTCTGGGACGATCTCCGAGATGGTGTGCTGCGGGTCGTTGAGGTCGAAGCGGCACCGCACGCCGAGACCCATCGCGACCAACGAGCCTCCGCCGAATCCGGCAAAGCACCCGGCGGCAAAGTCGTTCGCGAGGATCCGAAGCGCCGGCTCGTCGTAGAGGTCTCCGGGATCGGCCGTCGGGTAGCTCGCCAGCTCCAGCGCCGCCAGGTCGGCGGCCCATTCGGGTCGGATGTGCGCGTAGCGGAGACCGGACCGTTCGCCGACCATGACGACATCCAACTCGGCCACGATGTGTTTCCCTCCGCCCCGATACGGTGACGGCGATACTACTCAAACCGCAGAATGACTCTGACACGCCTACGGAATCCGAATCGAATGGGCCCTGTGGCAGCCGGTTCCGGTCCTGGGCTCCGATCGCGGCGGGCTAGCGTGACGCCATGTCGACCGTCGCCGACGCCGAACCACGTCCTCTGTGGTGGGATGGTCTGGACGAGCTCACCACACCGGGCCCAGCGCTCGATGGCGACCTCGACTGCGATGTCGCGCTCGTCGGCGGTGGCTTCAGCGCGCTGTGGACCGCCTACTACCTCATCCGCCAGGATCCATCGCTTCGCATCGCGATCCTGGAGAAGCACCACTGCGGATTCGGGGCATCGGGCCGCAATGGGGGCTG
>CAYUBX010000187.1:0-6594 GCA_964443165.1 uncultured Acidimicrobiales bacterium | reverse complement strand
GCACCTTCCCGCTGTCGAGGGCCGCGATCAGTGCCGTGTCGTCCACGAGACCGCCGCGGGCGGTGTTGACGACGTACACCCCGTCGCGCATGGCCGCGAGCAGGTCGGCGTCGACGAGATGGCGGGTCTCGTCGCTGAGCGGCGCATGAACGGACACGACATGTGCGTCGGCGACCGCCGCCTCGGGTGATGCCGCACGCTCGACGCCCAGCTCCGCGAAGCGTTCGTCGGACGCGAAGGGGTCGTGCGCCACGACCCGCATCCCGATTCCGGTGGCGAGGGCGGCGACACGTCCGCCGATCCGACCCAGCCCGATGAGCGCCAGCGTGGAGCCGTCGAGTTCGAGGTGCTGGTGGTTGGCGAAGTAGTTGCCCTCCTGGCGCTCCAACCGGGCTTGGCTCTCACGCACTCCCTTGGTGATGGCGAAGATCAGCGTCATCGCCTGCTCGGAAGTCGAGATCGTCGGTGCGTCTGGCGCGTTGCACGCGGCGATGCCGAACTCGGTGGCGTCCGCCAGATCGAGGTTGTCGAACCCGATCCCTGCCCGGCAGATGACCTTGAGGTTGGTGGCCTGGGAGTAGACGGTCCTGTCGTAGCGGATCGCGGCGCCGGCGACGATCCCGTCTGCGCTCTCGATCCCGGTGAGCTCGGACGAGCCCTGTTCGACGAATGCGACCTCGGCTCGCCCGGCCATCAACTCGTCGACCCAGGGGAGTGGACGCCGGTCGAACCAGATGGTGGGAAGGGCTGTGTCGGACATTGCAGCTCCGCGTGTGTCAGGCGAGCGCGAGGTCGACCGCGCGCATCGCGTGAAGGTGGGTGGTGGGGAAGTAGGGGCAAGAGACGTGCTCCTGCCCGACGAGCAGCTCGATCTCGGTGCAGCCGGCGATCACTCCCGCCGCACCGCGAGTGAGCAGGCTCTCGATGATCGCGAGGTAGTGGTCCCGAGACGCGTCGCTCACGATGCCGGTGACCAGCTCGTCGTAGATGACGTCGTGGATCCGGGTGCGGTCGGGCTCGTCGGGAATCAGGACAGTGAGTCCGTGGGACTCCAGCCGCCCGCGGTAGAAGTCCTCCTCCATCGTGTACCGGGTGCCGAGGAGGGCCACCGTGTCGACGTTCGCCGCGGTCACCGCCGATGCCGTCGCGTCGGCGAGGTGGAGGAAGGGAACGTCGATCGCGGCCTCGATGGCGGGTGCGACCAGGTGCATCGTGTTGGTGCACAGGACAATGATCTCGGCCCCGGCGTTCTGCAGATGGCGCGCGTCGGTGGCGAGCAGGTCACCCGCGTCGTCCCAGGCGCCTCGTTCCTGCATCTCCTCGATGGCTGCAAAGTCGTAGCTGCGGATCACGAGATCGGCGGAGTGGGTGCCCCCGAGTCGACGCCTCGTCTCCTCGTTGATCAGCCGCTCGTACTCGATCGACGATTCCCAGCTCATGCCGCCGAGGAGTCCGATGCGTTTCACGTCGGTGAGAGTAGGGCGCCTCCGACCGTGGTCGAGACAACCGAATACACTTTCGAAAAGCAGGCGAGGGGGTCAGCGTGAACGTCGACGACGCCATCATTCACGATCTCGACCGGTATCGGTCCGAGGGGTATCCGTGGGAAGAGTGGGACCTCTTCCGAGCGGAGGCACCCGTCTATTGGTACGAACGCGACGGGATCGAGCCGTTCTGGTCGATCACTCGCTACGCCGATGTCAAGCAGGTGTCCGGCGACAACACCACGTTCATCAACGGCGGCGGCCGGCTACGGCTCGCGCCCGAGGAGCACGACCGGGTGTTCTGGTCGAAGTACCGCCAGCGTGCTCTCGACGCCGGATGGGATCCCGACGAGCCGCCTGACTTCATCTTCAAGGACCGGCCGGCCCACTGGGACTTCCGGCGCATCGTGGCTCCCGAGTTCACGCCCAAGGCGATGCGGAAGCGCGAGGAGAGCCTCACGCTCCACACCACTCAGTACACAGACGAGTTCGTGGCGAAGGTGCGCGACGAGGGGACCGCCGACCTCGTCGAGGACCTCGCGGTCAAGCTCCCGCTCGCGACGATCTGCGAGATGATGGGGGTCGAACCGGGCATGTGGCTCCAAGTCCATAAGTGGACGGCCAACCTCTTCAACGACCCGGAGCTCATTCGGTTCGCTGAGCCCGGTGAACAATTCCGCGACATGCGGCGCCGACTGCAGGTCGAGTTCCACGAATGGATCGATGAACTCATCGACCAGCGGCGAGCCGAGGGAGCGACCGGTCGCGACCTGGTGAGCATGCTGCTGCGTGGGGAGGTCGATGGGGAGCCGTTGACGTCCCAGCAGCTGATCGGCTTCATCCGGGTCTTGATCGCGGCGGGGAACGAAACCACCCGCAACGCCTCGACGGGTGGTGTGATCGCGCTCCTGGAGCACCCCGAGGAGCTGGAGTTTCTCGCCGAGCGCGCCGACGACGAAGAGGTCATCGAGACGGCGGTCGAGGAGATCCTGCGGTGGACGTCTCCGGTGATCCAGTTCGCCCGCGTGTGCACCAAAGACACGGAGGTCGGCGGCCAGCTCATCAAGGCCGGCGACCACGTCGGCATCTGGCACGCCTCGGCCAACCGTGACGAGCGGCAGTTCACCAACCCGTACCGGTTCGACGTCACGCGCACGCCCAACGACCACGTCGCGTTTGGGCACGGCGCGCACTTCTGCCTTGGTACCCATCTCGCTCGCTGGGAACTGCGTGCGTTCTTCCGGTCGGTCGTCCCCGTGCTGCCTGGTCTCCAGCTCGATGGCGAGATGCTGCGGATCGGGCACCTGCACGTCGGGCCCATCCAGCGGCAGATGATCGTCGCCGCCTAGGGACGGATCGGCGGGATCAACCGAGGTCGAGGGCGACCCAGGTGCCCTCGTTGCGCGGCATCTCACTTTGACGCAGGACCTGGAGGGGCGCGCACGCGGCCACGACCCCATCCACCTGGTGATCGAAGATGCCGGACAGCACCAGCCGGCCACCCGGCGCGACACGCGGGGTGAGATGTGGGCCGAGGTCGCGTAGGACATCGGCCGTGATGTTGGCGATCACGACCTGAAACGCGCCGGTCACCTCGGCAAGAGGTGTGACGGTCGCCCGGACGGACTCGGACACCCCGTTTCGATGCGCGTTGTCCAAGGCGAGACGGGCGGCATCGGGGTCGATGTCGATGCCGAGAACGTCGACGGCTCCGAGACGAGCGGCGGCGACGCTGAGGACCCCCGTCCCGCAGCCGACGTCGAGGACCGCTTCGTTTCCTTCGAGCAACCGCTCCAAGTGGGCCAGCGCGAGCCGTGTGGACGGGTGGCTGCCGGACCCGAAGCTGTGGCCCGGCTCGATGTGAAGGACTAGCTCGACGGCCTGCACGTCGTGGTCCACCCAGGGCTGTTTCACCACGATGCGATGACCGGCGCGGTGTGGCGTGGCGTGCTCACGCCAGACGTCGAGGAAGTCGCCGCCGCCCAGCTCCTCCAACACGCTGAAGCGACCCAGCCGACCGGCCGCCTCGTCGGCCGCCTCCGCCGAGTCGAAGCCGGCGTACAGCACGACGACCCCGTCGAGGAGTTGCTCTTCGATCCCGATGGTGCCGAGCGCCCACAGCTCGCCCGACACGATGTCCACCTCGTCGGGTGAGACTTCGAGCCTCAGCCGGGCCGGTTCTCGACTCAGCTCGCTCACGGTGCCGAGGCTACCGTCGGGGCCCGCGCCGTTCTGAGGGGGAGTCATGGCGACCACGACGGAGGTCCTGCTCACGGGATTGCACTTCGGGGAAGGGCCACGTTGGCATGACGGCCGTCTCTGGTTCTCGGACTTCTACCGGCACGGCATCTTCACCATGGATGTCGACGGCACCGAGGAGCTGATGCTCGAGGTGCCCGAACAGCCGAGCGGCCTCGGGTGGCTCCCCGACGGCGACCTGCTGTTCGTGTCGATGCTCGATCGTTCGCTCAAGCGCCTCGACTCGGCCGGCGGTGTCACGTTGCACGCAGACCTGTCCGCCATCGCGGGCGGACCGTGCAATGACATGGTGGTCGCCGCTGACGGGACGGCATACGTCGGCAACTTCGGCTTCGAACCGGACGCCGACCCGGCCTCCGCGACCCTGGCGATCGTGTCCGCCGAGGGGACCGTGCGCGCCGGCCCGTCTGGCCTGGAGTTCCCCAATGGGACGGTGATCGACCCGAGCGGTTCGCAACTGGTGATCGCCGAGTCCCGCGGGCGCCGGCTGAAGGCGTACGACGTCGCCGCCGACGGTTCCCTCGCCGGCGAGCGAGTCTTCGCGGATCTGGGGAAGCGGGTTCCGGACGGGATCTGCCTGGATGAAGACGGCGGGATCTGGGTCGCCGACCCGCGCAACGCCTCGTGCTTCCGGGTGCTCGACGGTGGGGAGGTCACCGACGTGATCGACCTCGAGATGAACTGCTTCGCCTGCATGCTCGGCGGTGAGGACGGACGCACGCTGTATATGGTCACCGCACCCACGTCGGGCCAGGAGGCGCACCACAACCCGGCCGGCCGGATCGAGTCCGTTCGGGTGGATGTGCCAGGTGCAGGGCTCCCCTAGCCCGCAGCGGCGTCCGTTCCCGATGAGCCCGCTGGAATCGAATCACTGTTAGAGTTTCGGGTGGTTGGCGTTGTGCCGGCTTTCGGGTGGATCGTGGACCCCCGTTTTTGCGGAGGGATCGACCTCGATGTCGCTGATGGCTGGCACGTTCGGTGCACTGGTGCATCGTGACTACAAGATGTTGTGGTCGGGAGCGTTGCTGGCGACCACGACGTTCATGATGTCGTTCATGTTGGTGCCCAGCGTGGCCTTCGAGATCACCGGCTCCAATGCAGCTGCGGGTTTCGCTCAGCTCGGGTTCGGGATCGCGATGTTGGTGGTTGCCCCGATCGGTGGTGTGATCGCCGACCGGGTCCCGAAGAAGCCGCTGGTGCTGGTCGGTCAGATCGTTCCGTGTCTCGTGATCCTCGCGACCGGACTCTTGATCGTGGGTGACGCGATCACCGTTCCGATCTTGACCGTCGGCACGCTGATCATGGGGTTGGCGTTCGCGTTCATGGTGCCCGCTCGCCAAGCCTGGGTCGGCGAACTCGTCCCGACTGAGCTGCTCCCCAACGCCATCGCGTTGCAGCAGATCGCGCAGAACGTGTCACAAGTCCTCGCGCCGCTGTTCATCGCTCTGCTGGTCGGCACCTGGCTCGGGGTCGGCGGCACGTACCTGTTCATGGCCTCGATGTTCGTGGTCGTGCTGCCGCTGACCTCGCTGCTGCCGAACACGAAGCCGGCCCGCAGCGAATCCCGGTCGGTGTTGCACGAACTCGGCGCCGGGGTTCAGTACGTGTGGGGCGACGCAGTCCTGCGGACGCTGTGGCTGGGGTTCGTGGGCCTGGTGGTGTGTGGCTTCGCCTATCAGACGCTGTTGCCGGGTCTGCTCAGCGACGAATTGGGGCGGTCACCCACGGACATCGGCATGATCTTCTTGGTGTTGGCGATCGCCGGCCTGGCGGCGAGCCTGCCGCTCGCCGGGATCGTGCGAACCCCGCTCGCGTGGCCTGCGCTGTTGATCACCGGATTCGTCATGGCGGTCGGGTTCGTCATCTTGGCCCAGGCCTCCAGCTACACCCTCGTGATCGCAGCCGGCATCCCGCTGGGAATCGGTCGGAGCGGTTTCATGCTGATCAACAACTCGCTGCTGATGTCCTCAGCAGAGCCCGCGTATCACGGTCGCGTCATGTCGCTCGCCATGATCGGATTCGCTTCCCAAGCGTTGCTCGCCCCCGCCTGGGGTGCCCTCGCCGACGCGATCGGGGTGCGCCATACCCTGACCATCCTCGGGATCACGACCGCAGCCATCAACGTCCTCGTGGGTGGAAGCTGGCTCCTCAACCGGCGCCCGCCGCGGACCGCCCCCACCGTGTTCGCCGTCGCCCCGGTGAGCTGAGCGGCGGCGACCCGAGCTGTCGCGAGTCATTACCGTGATCGGCCATGGACTCACTCACGGCGGCGAAGAACATGCGCGGTTCGGTCGGGATGCTGGCGATGCATTGGCTCCTGTGCCCGTTCACGAGCGAACGAGCGGAGGCCGCCGGGATGCCAGCGGGCATCCCCGGCTATGCCGTGGGGCGCCTCGGCGTGCTGGGCGACTGTCCGGTCGACAACGTCGTTGGCGGGGCGTTCTTCTGGGAGCCCGACTACATGCGCGCCCAGGTCAACGCCGGCCGTGCGGTGATGAGCCCGGCCGATGGCGCGGTGATCTTCACGCGGGTCTGCCAAGAGTGGGGTGAGGCCGTTCTCGGCGACTTCGAGAGCGTCGAGCGACTGGGTGAGCTGGCCGAGAAGGTCGTTGCGTCCGCGTCGCCTCTCGGTGCCCCGATGTTCGCCGGTTGGCGCGATCAACCCCTCCCCGAGACACCAGGCGGAGCCCGGACCTTCCAGCTCATGCAGACGATGCGCGAGCTTGGCTTCTCCCGACACTGCGCCGCGGTGCACGCGTCGGGCATGTCGCCGTTGATGGCGATCATGAGCGGACCCACCGGAGCCTGGAACGCGAGGTTCTTCGGCTGGCCCGAACCGTTCCCCGACGGC
>CAYUBX010000186.1:0-6597 GCA_964443165.1 uncultured Acidimicrobiales bacterium | reverse complement strand
AGTCCGACATCGTGATCGAGAACTACTCCACCCGGGTGATGCCTCAGCTCGGGCTCGACGAGCACGCCCTCCACGACGCCAACCCCGCGCTGATCTACATGACGATGCCCGGCTACGGGCGCAGTGGACCCGCAGAGAACTGGGTCGCATACGGCACGACGGTCGACTCACACGCGGGTCTGTCGCATCTCATCGGCTACCCGGGACACGTGCCGTGGAACGGCCTGGCCGGATCCGATCGCGGGACTTCACGCGGTCTGCGCCATGTTGATCGCTCTGTGGGAGCGGCCCCGGCAGGGCGGCGTGACCATCGAGGCCGCCCAGTTCGAATCGACGGTCGCCATGGTCGGAGACGCGCTCGTCGAGGCACAGATGCGGGGCGAAGAGGCGCCGGTTCTCGGCAACCGGCACGCGGACTTCGCCCCGCAGGGGATCTACCCAGCGTGCGGCGACGACGCGTGGATCGTGATCTCGGTCCACGACGACGTCGGATGGGTCGGTCTCTGCGACCTGGCCGGTCTCGACGACGGATGGAGAGACTGGAGTGTCGAGGACAGGCGACGCCATCACGATCGAATCGATCGCGAGATCGCGCTCTGGTCGGCGAATCACCAGGCGGTCGAGTTGTCGGTACGCCTCCAGTCACTCGGTGTCGCCGCTGCACCCGAGCTCGACGCGCCATCGGTCATGGCGGACGCCCAGCTCGCTGAACGCGGCGCCTGGTTCACCGTGGACCAGCCGTGCGTCGGCGAGGTGACCAACACCCGCATGCCGATCCACTTCTCGGGTGCGCCGCCCCGACGGCCATTACGCCACGCAGCTGTCCTCGGCGAGGACAACCATCAGCTCCTCTCTGAGGTGGCCGGGCTCTCGCCGGCAGAGATCGCCGAACTCGAAGACGCAGGAATCGTCGCGACCGAACCACCGGAGTAATCACATGCAGAATCTCGCTGGCAAGACGGCGATCGTCACCGGGGCCTCGAGCGGGATCGGCCGAGCGCTGGCCCTCCGATGGGCCACCGCCGGCATGAACGTGGTGGTGGGCGACATCGACGAACCCGCGCTCGACGCGACCATCGACGATCTTCGACGGATCGGCTCAGCTGCGGGTCAGCGGTGCGACGTGACAGACGAATCGGACGTGAGGGGCCTTCTCGACCTGGCCATCGAGGAGTTCGGGCGCGCCCACCTGGTGTGCAACAACGCCGGAGTGGCCGGACCGACCGGGGTCTCGCCGCACGACTTCTCCCTGAACGACTGGCGCTGGGTGCTCGAGGTCGACCTCTACGGTCTCGTGCACGGTGCTCGGGTCTTCACCCCACACCTCATCGAGTACGGCGACGGCCACATCGTCAACACCGCCTCCCAGTCGGGCCTCACCTCCGGCGCGATCATCGGAGCGCCCTACTACGCAGCGAAGCACGCTGCAGTCGCGCTGTCGGAGTGCCAGTTCCACGACCTGAAGATCACCGCACCCGGTGTCTCGGTGTCTGTGCTCTGCCCGGGTGCCGTGGCGACCCGCATCATGGAGGGCGAACGCCTTCGGCCCGAGAGGTTCGCCAACGCGTCCGGTGACGAACTCGCTGCGCGAGCGTCAGCCGCCACAGCGGCGATGCGGGAGGTGATCGACGCCGGTCGCAGTCCGGAGGAAGTCGCAGACCTCGTTCACGACGCCGTCGTGGCCGACGAGTTCTACATCTACACCGACCCCGCCATCATCGATGCGGTGGCCCAGCGCCACCGCGCCATCGAACAGCGCGCCGACCCGCCGAGCGGCCGGATGGATGCCGACGTCTTGGGGAACTGAGCCGCAGGTCCTCCCTCTCGGTGGACGCGCTCAGGCCTCCCCGGCCTCGCTGATGGCGCTCAGCGAGGCGGTGACGATGTTGCCCGCCGAGATGCCGGTGACCTCGTGGAGGTCGGCGATCGTTCCGGACTCGCCGAACCGATCCACGCCGAGGGCATATTGAGGGGATCCGAGGGCCGAACCGACCCAGGCGAGGCTGTGGCTCGCCGCGTCGTGAACGCTCACGATGGGGCGGTCGCGCTCGTCGCCGGGTACGAGCCGGTGCAGCTGGCTCGGCGCGCGAACGACGCTCGCGGTCCTGGCCGCCGTCGCGTATCCGGCGCGCCAGCTCTGGTAAGCCCGATCTGGGCTGGTGAGGTGGATCACCGCCGCCTGCACGCCCTCGTCGTCCAGCTCGGCGGCCGCGTCCAGCGCCTCGGGTGCCATCGCGCCAGTCGTGACGAGGGTGACAGCAGGCCGACCGTCTGGCGGAGCGTCGCGCAGTCGGTATCCGCCGGCGATCACGTTCTGGCGGAGCGAGTCCTCGCCGTAGCGTTCGAGTGCGTCGGCGAACGGAACCTGGTCGATCGGGCGAGTGGAGAGCCGCAGGTAGGTGCTGCAGCCGTCGGGGTCGGATAGACGTTCGAGGGCATCGCACAGCAGCCAGTCGACCTCGGTGGCGTACGCCGGTTCGGCGTAGTGGAGTCCCGGCAACTCCGCGCCGACCGACGCGGTGATCGTCGACTGGTGAGCTCCACCTTCGGGAGCCAACGTCACACCGGACGGCGTCCCTGTGACGATGAAGCGGCCGTCGTTATACAGCCCGTAGATCAGCGCATCGAGGCCCCGGAGCACGAAGGGGTCGTACACGGTCCCGATCGGCAGCAGCTGCTCACCGTGGTGATCGTGCGCCAGCCCGAGCTGCCCCAACAGCATGAACAGGTTCATCTCGCTGATACCCAGCTCGATGTGTTGGCCCGACGGGTTGGGCGCCCATTTCAGAAGGCGATCGGCGCCCCCGTGGGCGTCGCGCTCCACGTGTGAGTAGACGCCGGTCTTGTTGATCCACCCGCCCAGGTTGGTGGAGATCGACACGTCGGGTGCGGTGGTGACGATCCGGCTCCCGACGCCGTCCACGTCTGCGAGGCTCGCCAGCACTCGGCCAAAAGCGTCTTGGGATGACGCCGACCCACTCGTGACCGGCGGGCGGACACCCAGCGGAACGTCCGCCTGGGGCCGCGGAACGGGCAGCGGGTTGTTGACCTCGCCACCGACGGAGGCACAGAGCCGGCCGGCGGCGGACGCAGGGTCGAAGCGATCCCACTCCGTGTCCTCCGTCAGCCCCACCCGGGCACGGAACTCGTCGATCTGAGCAGGCGACAGCAAAGCGGCATGGTTGAGCGGGTCACCAGCGATCGGCAGACCCCACCCCTTCACCGTGTAGGCGAAGACGACGGACGGCCGGTCCGTTTCGCGATCGCACTCTGCGAAGGCGTCGAGCAGCATGCCCAGGTCGTGACCACCAAGATCGGTGATCAGCGAGGCAAGCTCCGGATCGTCGTATCGGCCGGCGACGTCGACCACCTCCTCGGTTGCACGTTCGAGAAACTTCTTGCGCAGCGCCGGACCGCTGAGGCCGAACAGCGCCTGATAGGCCTCGTTGGTCATCGCGTCGATGTGGGTGCGCAGCGCGTCGCCGCCTGGCTGCCCGAACGCCGCTGTCAGCCGAGATCCGTACTTGGCTTCGACCACGTGCCAGCCCGCGTCATCGAAGAACTGTTTGAGGCGCACCGCCGCGATGTCGGGAATCACCCGATCGAGGCTCTGGCGGTTGAGGTCGACCACCATCGTGAAGTTGGAGAGCCCCTGGGTCGCCGGGTCGGCGATGGCTTCCCACACATTTCCTTCGTCGAGCTCGGCATCACCCACCAGCGCGACGAAGCGAGCGGGCGGCCGTTCCTCGAAGTGCGAGTCGATGTACCGGCGCGTCAGCGCGCTGAACAGCGGCGCGACGGCACCGAGCCCGACCGAGCCCGTCGAGAAGTCGGCGACGTCGGGATCTTTGGTACGCGACGGATACGCCTGCAGACCACCGCGGGCCCGCAAGGTGGTGAGGTAGCTCCGGTCGAGCTCGCCGGTGAGGTACTTGATGGCGTGATAGACGGGCGACGCGTGCGGCTTCACCGCCACCTTGTCCTCGCCGCCGATGTGACCGAACCACAGCGCGGTCATGATCGACACCATCGAGGCCGAGGACGCCTGATGGCCTCCGACCTTCACCTGTGTGTCGCCGCGGCGGTTGGCGGCGTCGACGATCCGGGTCGCGAGCCACAGGACCCGCTCCTGGATCTCGGCGAGTGCTGCGAGGTCGGCGGCAGGCGACGGCGTGGAACTCACTCCTCGACGCCGAGTCCTGCAGCGATGGCCTCGGCGGTGAAGGCCTGGAACTTCGCCGTGTCGAATCCGACGACGAGGTTCGCCTCGGTCTCGATGATCACCCGATGCGGTGAGTCGAGGAACTTCTTGAAGTTGTGCGCACCGATGTCGTCAGGGGCACGCTCGGTCCCGGACAACGCCGAGTAGAACCACTCCTTGACCTCGCCCCAGTCCTCGTCGCCCGCGGCGTGGATGATGGAATCGCCCTTGTACGACGCGGTGCGTCCGCCCCGATTGATGACGATCGCGGATTGCGGCCGCGCCCGAAGCGCGGGCACCCGCGCTCGACGGGCCGCACACGTCGTCCAGAACTTCCCGTGGCGCCACACGTATGCCACGACCACACCGACGGGGTACCCGTCCTTGTTGGTCCAGTTGAAGACGCACTCACCGCCGCTGCCGAGCAGCTCGTCGAGCTCGTCGTCGGAGAGCTGCATCCCCGTGAGGTCTTCGTAGTCCTGGATCGGCGCCATGGTGCCCCTCCTCGCGCCACCCTCGCCAGCGGCATGTGACGTCGGACGGTAGCCGGGATCCGAAGGCGGTCCCGCGAGCCTCGCACGCGGCTCCGATGTAGCGTCGCTCTCGATGTCTGGTGACCTCGTGACCGAAGCGCAGCACTTCTTCGAGGACGAGTGGGACCCGGCGCGACCTACGGGCGAGTGGTTCCGCCTCATGCACGCCCACGGAGTGGCGTACCCGACGTGGCCGGAGGAACACGGCGGCCTCGGGCTCAGCGTCGCCGAGGCAAAGCTCGTGCGAGCTGCCCGGCGCGACGTCGGTGCGCTGGGACCTCCGTCGGGGATCGGGCCCACCCTTCTCGCACCCATGCTCTTCCGCCACGGCTCCCCCGAGCAACATGCGCGCGTTCTGCCGGCCATGGCTCACGGCGAGCTGATCACGTGCCAGATGCTCTCCGAGCCCGACGCTGGCTCCGACCTCGCAGCCAGCCGAGTGGTGGCGGAGCGCGACGGGGACGAGTGGATCATCAACGGCTCCAAGGTGTGGACCAGCAACGCCGAGTCCGTCGACTACGGGATGCTGCTCGCCCGCACCCGGTTCGATCTGCCCAAGCACCAGGGACTCACCTTCTTCCTCATCCGACGCGATCAGCCCGGGGTCGTGATCCGGCCTCTGCGGCAGATGACAGGGGACATTCGGTTCAACCAGGTCTTCTTCGAGAACGCCCGGGTGGCGGACGTCGACCGGCTCGGCGATGAGCTCGACGGGTGGGCGGTGACCCGCACCTTCTTGGCCCACGAGAAGAACTCCTACAACCCCTCCGCGCACGAGGGCGGACCCTTCGGCCGGGTTCCCCTCGACCGACCGGCGGGAGAGGTGCTCGACCTCATGGCGCGCCAGTCAGCGAAGAGCCAGTCCAACCGAGGTGCGGGTCGGCTGCTCGCCGAACTGGCGCGCGACTTCGGTGCCGTCGATGACCCACTGCGTCGACAGGACCTCGCCCGGCTCCACACGATGCGCGCGGTGATGGGCTACACGAACAACCGCGTGAAGGGCAGTTCCACGCCGGGTCCCGAAGCATCGATCTCCAAGATCACGGTGTCGTCGCTCACCACCCTTCAACGCGACGTGGGCCTCGGGCTGCAGGGACCCCACGGCCAGCTGATCGGCGACGACGCTCCCTCCGCGGGATTCGCTCACTTCGCTCTGGGCACACCCGCCAACTCGATTGCCGGCGGCACAGACGAGATCCAGCGCAACCACATCGGCGAACGGGTGCTCGGCCTCGCGAGCGAACCGGCGACGGATCGCGACAGGCCGTTCACGGAGACCATGCACGGGCGGTGATTCCCCCGCTCCGCTCAGCCGACCGGGGCTTTCGTGGGAGAATCTCGGAACAGGCCAGACGAGGGGGTTGCCATGAGGGTCGGAACGACCACGATCGTCCAGAACTACGGGGACTGGGATCGCTACGAAGCCGAAGAGCGGGGCGAAGCGGTTTCCGATCGGCCAGCGGTCGCCGACCGGGCGATCTTTCTCGAAGAGGTCGAGTTGGCTCAGATGGCAGACGGACTCGGCTTCGACGCCCTGTGGACCATCGAGCACCACTTCACGCCGTACACGATGGTCACCAACCCGCTGCAGCTCCTCAGCTACCTCGCCGGGACCACGAGCAACGCCGACCTCGGGACCATGGTCGTCGTGGCGCCGTGGCACAACCCGGTCCGGGTCGCCGAGGACATCGTGATGCTCGACAGCCTCCTCGGACCCGACCGCAGGATCATGTGCGGAGTGGGTCGCGGGCTGGGCCGCCGCGAGTACGAGGGCATGAACATCGACCAGAGCGAGGCACGCGGACGCTTCGACGAGAGCATCGAGATCCTCACCCAGCTGCTCGCGACCGGCCGGTGCACCTT
>CAYUBX010000185.1:5892-6611 GCA_964443165.1 uncultured Acidimicrobiales bacterium | reverse complement strand
GGCGTCATCGTGGAGCCAGTCGCTGCGAACATGGGCCTGATCGAACCGGCGGACGGCTTTCTCGCAGCGCTGCGCAGCGCCTGCGACGAGGTGGGTGCACTCCTGATCTTCGACGAGGTGATCACCGGCTTCCGCCTTGCGCGCGGTGGAGCGGGGGAGTGGTCGGGTGTGGCACCGGACCTCTCGTGTTTCGGAAAGGTGATCGGAGGAGGGTTGCCGATCGGTGCGTTCGGCGGTCGGGCTGAGGTGATGGCCTCGCTCGCCCCCGACGGCCCCGTCTACCAAGCCGGCACGCTGTCCGGGAACCCGCTCGCCACAGCAGCCGGTCTCGCTGCGCTCGAGCTCCTCGACGCTGCGGCCTACGACCGTCTCCACGTCGGAGCCCAGCGGCTGGGTGACGGCCTCCAGCAGGCCTTCGACGATGCGGGCGTCCCCGCGGTCGTTCCACGCGTGGGGCCCCTGCTCGGGCTGTTCCTCGGGTCAGCTGCGCCGGCGGACTACGACGGTGCCAAGACCACCGACGAGGCGGCGTACGCGACCTTCTTCCACGCCATGCTCGATCGGCGCGTCGCCATGGCTCCCGGCGCGTACGAGGCCCTCTTCGTGGGGCTGGCCCACACGGACGACGTCATCGACGAGATCATCGCCGCCGCTCGCGAGTCGGCCGCCACCCTCGCCTGAGCCCCTTCTGCCAGCTCGTGGTGCCACTCCAGTCGCCC
>CAYUBX010000185.1:0-5882 GCA_964443165.1 uncultured Acidimicrobiales bacterium | reverse complement strand
GCCGGCTTTGCCGACCCAGACGGCGACCCATGGCCAGTCGCCCTGGAAGCTGGCAGAACGAATCAGTCGTCGGGGATCCACCCCGCCACACGTTCTGCCGTGCGTGCGAGGCGGGAGCTGGTTCCCCTGCCGTCGCTGCGCAGCAGGTTGCTGCTCACCCTCATGGTGAGCTCGGTCAGTTTCTGCGACCGGATGCCCAGCTGGGTCACCCGTCGCATCAGGCCGGGCTTGCCGAGGGCTCGGGTCGCGAACCGACCGAGGCGGTAGTACCTGTCGTAGCGCGCCTCGAGCTCGGCCTCGTAGCGACGCAGCTCCAGCCCATCATCGTTCTGTAGAGCATCGCCCAGGATCTCCGCCGCGAGCCTTCCGTTGCTGAGGGCCGGCTCGACTCCATCGCCGTTGAACGGGCTGACGCTCCCGGCCGCGTCTCCTACGACCACCCAATTGGGGCCAGATCGCGGCCGAACCGACGCGCCCATCGGCAGGCGACCGCTCGCCGACTCGCCGATGAGATCGGTGGCGTCGAGCTCCCAGCGCGGGGGAATCTGCCTGACCCATTGCTCGAAGAGATCCTCGGGGCTGATCGCCTCGTTGCCGGCGTGGTGGCTCAAGAGCCCCACGCCGACGTTGGCGGTTCCGTCGCCGAGGGGGAACACCCACCCGTACCCGGGGAGCTGTTCTCCCGAACCGTCGCGGAGATCGAACGCCGATTCGATCCACGGATCGTCATGGTGGTCGCAGGCGAAATACGCCCGCACCGCGCGGCCCTGGGCGTAGGTGCGCGATCGCGCCGTTCCGAGCGCGCGGCCGAATGGTGACAGCGGACCGTCGGCGATCACGACGAACCGGGCGCGCACCTCGAGCGGTCCTGCCGGGGCGTGCTCGACCCCGGAGCCTTCGGCGAGGCACCCGCGCAGATGACCGTCGTCGATGATCGGTTCGGACACTTCGGCGCCCATCCACACCACGGCACCCGCGTCCTCGGCGTGGCGGAGGAGGAGCTCGTCGAGAACCGGTCGGCGGATCGACAGACCGTGATCGGGTCCCCCGGTGTCCTGTGGCCACGGCAGCTCGACGCTGCGACCGTGCGCCGTCATGCGCAGTCCGGCGATCCGATGGGCCTCTGCGAGTTGATCCCGCAACCCCATCTCGTAGAGCTCGCCTACCGCTCGCGGGGTGAGCGTGTCTCCACACGGACGTTCGCGCGGCATCGCCTCGCGTTCGAGAACGGTGACGTCGTGGCCAGCGGAGGCGGCCCAATAGGCGGCAGCGGCTCCCGCTGGTCCCCCGCCGATGACGAGGATGTCTGTTGTGGCCGCCAGGGTCACGGCCGGGGCCTAGTGGCCGCCGCCACCACCGTCGCCGGTGTCCTGGCCGCCGCCGAGCTCTTCCCATTCCAGATCGCGGCCGGCGATCTCCTCGTCGGAGAGTTCTTCGCCGGAGAGCGCCTCACGCACGTACCGAGCGACGGAGTAGAGCTGGTACTCGCTCAGGGTCTCGCCGAAGGCGGGCATCACGCCGCCCCGGAAATCGCCAGCGATCCGCGCACCACCCGGACGGTTGGGATCGCCGTAGGGGTTGCCGCCGCCGATGCCATCGGTGCCGTTGGCGAGCCAGTCGAGCATCGACTCGTCGAGCTGCGGGAAGGTGAGCAGCACCTCGCCTTCGTGGAGCGGCCGCCCGGTACCGCCGGACCCATCGCCCGCGTGACAGCTGGCGCAGAACTGGCTGTAGATGCGAGCACCCTCGTTGAGCGACGTGATCGGCTCGGGGGGCGGCTCGGTGAGCTTGACGTACACGAACGCCCACAGGGGAAGGAAGAACATCACCGGCACCACCCACATGGGGATGCGGTTGCGGCTGCGGGCGGCTTCGACCCATACCGGATCGGCCTCGGGCTCGGGGTCGACCTCGAGCTTGGCGTCGGCCTTGGCCGCGGCGATGAGGTCTCCAGCAGTCGGTCCGGACGCCGCTGCGGCCGGGGCGCCACCGCCCGCGTCGCCACCGCCGCCACCCGAGCTGCCGTCGTCTTCCAGGAGACCAAGCGCGACGCGCCTGGCACGACTGCGCTCCAGCAAGTACTCGGGAACTTCGGTCACTGTGAGGTGCTCCTGTAGGGGGCAGAGCGGGGGTCTGGCTGGGGTCCCGCCTCGCATCGCTGCGGTGAGAAACATAGGCGCTCGGCGCGCTCGATGGCCAAGTTTGGCAGACCTCTCGAATCAGGGCTGCTATCTCGGCATTGGGCTGCCGAGAATGGCACCATTGGCCCGGCACCGAGTTGCGACCCGGCGGCGGCGCCGTGGTAGAACGACATCCGCCCCGGACGCCACTCGGATACGATTGTGAGCGAATTCACAAATCGTCCGGTTCTCCAGAGGAGGGACGAGTGGTCGCAATTTGGACATCGCTGGTGATCACCGGTCTGATGATCGGCGCCATCTTCTGGTACGGCAAGCGTCGGCCGGTCGATCGGCCGACCACCTGGGGCGAGGCGATGCTCGGCTCGACGTTCATCTTCATGTTGCTGGTGATGGTGTTCGGCGTGGTTCCCGACCGATGGGTCCGCTACACGGACAACGAGCTCGGCTGGTCGGTGGAGACGTTCCTGTTCACCGAGGGCCAGCTCATCGACGACCCGATCACGTTCCCGCCGTTCCGCATGGACAAGAAGAAGTTCAGCGACGTCGTTGTGGTGGTCGAGCACCTGGTCGCTCTCGCGGCGCTTCCGTTCGTCGTGTTCTGGTGGCAGAGGCGCGGTGAGAAGGGTCCGGTCGCGGAACCGGTGTCCGACTTCGGCCGGCCGTTGGTGAAGGGGAGCTGAAGTGGCTCGCAACGACGCGAACCCACCGATGCCCAAGTTCCGGGACGACTATGTCCTGCAGACCGTCGACGCCGACTATCTGGCCGCGGCGGTCAAGCCCAAGCAGTTCATCAACATCGATCAGTCCGAGTGCATCCAGTGCGAGGGCTGTGTCGACATCTGCCCGTGGAAGTGCATCTGGTTCCTGGCCACCGACGCGGTGGACGAAGCCGTCGGAGCCGACCTGCCCGGTCTCGATCCCACGGACAACGCGATCTTCATCATCGACGACGACGTGTGCACGCGGTGTGCCCTCTGCGTCGACCGGTGCCCCACGGGCGTGATCACGCTCGGCAAGGTCACCAACAATCCCCCGACAGAGGGTGACGTCCACGGACGGACGCACACCCATGGCTACGCCTACGGCATGCGCCTGTAAGAGACGCAGAGGACAAAGACACCACCATGGCGAACACCATCGAGAAGCCGAAGCAGAAGCTTCCCGACAAGATGCAGCAGCAGATGCAGGCTGCGACGGACTGGATGCAGGACAGCCAGTTCTGGACGTCGATCTTCCGGCCGGGCTCGATCTTCCGCAAGGGCTATACCGACAGCCCGAGGAACCGCTCCTACGTGATCATGAACTCGGTGCTGTACCACCTGCACCCGGTGAAGGTGAAGCGTCACGCGGTGAAGGTGAGCTACACGCTCTGTCTCGGCGGGCTCAGCTTCTTCCTCTTCATCCTCTTGACCGTCACCGGCATCTTCTTGATGTTCTTCTACCGGCCCACCGCAGCGGCCGCCTGGAGCGACATCGAGTCCCTGCACACCCAGGTGAGCTTCGGCCTGCTCGTGCGCAACATGCACAGGTGGGGGGCGCACCTCATGGTGTTGTCCGTGTTCCTGCACATGGCCCGCGTCTTCTACCACGGCGCGTATAAGGCCCCGCGGGAGTTCAACTGGGTCATCGGCGTGATGCTCCTGAAGCTCACGCTGCTGCTCTCGTTCACGGGGTACCTGCTGCCGTGGGATCAGCTGTCGCTGTGGGCCGTGACCGTGGGAACCAACATGATGGGCTTCACGCCCGTCTTCGGTGATCAGGTGCGGTTCGTGCTTCTCGGCGGCAAGCAGATCGGCGCCGAGACGATCTTGCGCTGGTACGTCTTACACGTGTTGATGTTGCCCTTCGTGATCGTCATCTTCATGGCCATCCATTTCTGGAGAGTCAGGAAAGATGGCGGCGTATCGGGGCCTCTGTAGGGGAGGGGAGATCACATGACCGAGATTCCCGAACATCTCCTGAAGCGCAGCCAGGCGGCGCGCGCTGCCGCCGAGGGCGACAGCGGTGCTCCTGCCGCGGACGCCGGCGGCGCTGCCCCGTCCGACGACGGCGAGACCATTCCCCGTTCGCTGCTCGAGCAGAGCCAGGCGGGCGGCGCGGTCGCCGCGCCGGCCAGCGGCGGCGCGGCCACCATCGCTCCGCCGATGATGGCGGGTCCGGGAGGCAACACCCACCGGCTGCTCACCGTCGTGAAGTCCGGCTCGATCCAGGACGTCAAGGCCTCGCCGGGCGACAAAGTCCACGTGTGGCCACACCTGCTCGCCGCCGAGTTCACGGCCGCGCTCTTCATCACTGCTTTCACGTTGGTCTTCTCGCTGTTCATCAACGCGCCGCTGCTCGAGCTGGCCGACATCAACGAGACGCCCAACCCCTCGAAGGCTCCCTGGTACTTCCTCGGTCTGCAGGAACTGCTGACCATGTTCGACCCGATGATCGCGGGCGTGACGATTCCGGGCGTGGTGCTGGTGCTCCTCGCCTTCATGCCCTACATCGACCGCAACGAGTCGCACCGCCCAGAGGACCGCAAGTTCGCCATCTCGATCCAGACCATTCACCTGATGTTCTGGGCCGTTCTCGTCATCATCGGCTCGTTCTTCCGAGGACAGGGGTTCAACTTCACCTATCCCTGGGACACGGGCCTCCACGGGATCTTCCACCTCTAGGAGCTGGCTGAAATGTCGACCGGAACCATTGTCGCCATCGCCATCGTCGCCCTGGTCGTGTTCGCGGCCGTCGTTGCGATCGTCTCGCTGCGAAAGCGCGACGCCGACGGTCTGGGTCATCTCGCGCGCGAGACACGCAAGCGCGACGCCGGGTCCACCGGCGATGACGCCGGTGCAAGCGATGAGGCCAAAGAGCTGGAGCGCTCGGTGGCCCTCGAGCGGGTCGGTGGCGGTGTGGCCGTCCCCGAGCCGGCCTCTCCCGCCGTGTGGACCCCGCCGGATCCCGAAGAGATCGGTGTCAGCCGGCGCCAGTTTCTCAACCGCAGCTCCATCACCCTCATGACCATGGGTCTGTCGGTGTTCGGCGCGGCCAACATCGCTTTCCTGTGGCCTCGGCCCACCAAGGGCTTCGGCGGCAAGGTCAAGATCGGCACCATCAGCTCGGTCAACGACGCGATCGCGAGCTCGTCGCCTGCCACGACGTTCTCCTACTTCTCCGAAGCGCAGACCTACCTGCAGCCCTACCCGCTCGACTCGGCCACTCAGGCGGCGGCCGAGACGGTGTACTCCGGTACGGTGCTCGACGGCATCAAGCAGGGCTACGTGGCGCTGTGGCAGAAGTGCCCGCACCTCGGCTGCAAGGTGCCGGTGTGCGCCACATCCCAGTGGTTCGAGTGCCCGTGCCACGGTTCGCAGTACAACCGGGTCGGCGAGAAGAAGGCCGGTCCGGCGCCACGCGGCATGGATCGCTTCCCGATCAGCATCGAGGGCCAAGACGTCGTCATCGATACCGGCTCGCCGCGCAACGGCCCCGCCATCGGCACCGACACCACGGGCCAGGGTCTCGAAGGACCACATTGCGCGTGATGCACCAAGTTCGCCCCCGCCACGCCCCCCGTTTGGGCAGGAGTGAGTCAGTCCAGTGATGTATGCCGTCACCACCGAGCGTTCGATCGCGATGGCGCTGCTGGCCGGGCCCGAGAAAGCAAAGGACACACCGAGAGCAAACGCAATGCCCAGTAGACGGCCAGGCGTCAGCCAATCGCTCGCCGTGGCGGTCGCCAGCATTCCGCAGCAG
>CAYUBX010000184.1:4097-6612 GCA_964443165.1 uncultured Acidimicrobiales bacterium | reverse complement strand
CGATCGTCAGTAACAGCAGCGGGAAATGGTCGACGACGTCGAGCTTCTTCACGGACGCCCGCAGTAACCGGTAGACGATCGGGACGGTGATGATGGCCAAGATGACGGAAATGACGATGTGATACCCACCGCCAAGACCCGGGATCCAGTCGATCAAGCCGGGCAAGCCCTTGTCGTTGAACTGCCCGATCAGCGAGGCACCCAGGCCGAGACTGAAGACGATGGCGAAAGGCTGGTTAGACAAACCCGTGGGCGGTCTGACCAGGAAGAACTGAACGGCGGCGCCGAAAGCCGCGGCGAAGATCAGACCGATCAGCACGGCAAAGCCGAAGGACATCCCTGGTGACGAGATGTCCCAACCGAACAGATCCAGGTTGGCGTCGTCGCCCTTGGCCAGCCACCACGCCATGTACGCAGCGAAGAGCCCCATCTCGGCCTGGGCGAAATTGGGAACGTCGGTGGCCTTCATCACCACGACGATGGCCATGCCGATCAGGCTGTAGTACGAGCCCGACTCGAGGCCGGCAACGATCTGCTGGAGTAGCTGGTCCACACATCCCCCCTGCTGTCCTGCCGGACCGGTGGAAGCCTCGGCAGTCGTAGATGGCGGTGACACGGCCACCCGGATCGACTCAAGGTCGATCCGGGTGGCCGATCACTGGGTGGCGGCACAGGCGCTCAGCACGCCCTGTGCCAGGCCGGCGTCAGGAGACCGGTGGAATGAACGCCCGGACCTGGGTCCAGGTCTCGGAGTCCGCGTCGTACACGGCGATACCGGCGCCGGAGGCGCAGCTATGGCCGCCGGGCAGGGGTCCGCAGGCAACGACCGGAATCGACGGTATGGCGATCGGGTCGTCGGCCAGGGCCTCGGCCATGGCGTGGAAGTTGCCATAGCTGAAGTCGCCGTCGAGGCGGTCCCACAGCTCGAAGAAGGCCCGGCTGATCGAGTACGTCTGCAGGCTGAAGTTGGGCGCACCGCCCTCCTTGCCGGGACCGTCGTAGGCCTCCCACAGTGCGGCCCAGGCGACGACGAACTCGTTGTCGCTGTCGGGAGCCGCCACCTGCATGGCACCGACATAGCCGTCGGCGGCCTCGGGGTTGGCTAGCCCGACGGTGTTCAGGCCACCGGTACCGGCGGAACCGGCGTCCGAGCACATCAGCGGGTCGAACCCGGCCTCGTGGAACTGGTCCATGACCAGGCCGTTCTGGGCGTTGTCGAGTGCGGTGAGCACACCCCCGGCGCCAGAGTCGATGACCGAGAGCACGGCCGGTGCGACCGCGTCGGACAGCACCTCGACCTCTTCGCGTGCCACGACCTCCATGCCGTGGACCGGCGCCTGGAGGTCGGCGGCGTTGAAGGCCTCGACGCCCAGCTCGTTGTCCTGGCCGATGACGGCCAGCTTGGTGACGCCCTGCTCGGCGAAGTAGTCGATGCAGATGCGGCCCTGCTCCGTCCGGGTCGGGTTGGTCAGGTACACCTGCTGGATGTCCTGATCGGCTGGCGAGACCGGGCCCCACAGCGGGGTGCCGGCGCCCTCGATGGCCGGATAGGTGGATGGGATGGCCTGCGAACCGGCGGTGCCGACGAAGCCCCACACGCCGTCCACGTCGATCATCTTGCGGACGTTGGTGACCATCTGCTCGATCTCGAAGCGATCGTCCTCCCAAACCAACTCGAACATGCAGCCGTCGATGCCGCCGTTGGCATTGACCTCGTCGACGGCCATCTGGATGCCGCCGAGCAGGCCCTCACCGGCGACCGCGGCGCGACCCGTGAATGGCTGAGAGGTGCCGATCTTGACGACCCCGGCCTCCTTGTCGAGACCCGGCGTGTCGTCCGGCGAGTTCTCGCCGCAAGCCATGGGCCCATCGTCAGCGGGTGCTTCGGTGTCCGACGGCGCTTCGGTGTCCGACGGCGCTTCGGTGTCCGACGGCGCAGCCGTAGTTTGAGCAGCATCATCGCCGTCGTCACTGTCACTGTCGCCGCACGCTGCAGCGAAGAGAGCAAACGCCGCGAGCATCGCAGCCAGCCAGCGGAATCTAGACATCGTCCACCCCTCGTTGGTCAGACATCGTATTTCTCCTTGTCAATGCGCCCCTGACGCATTCCCCTTAGCCGAGCAACCTAGTACCCGTCGTCGGGTCATGCGCTTGTTGTCCAGCACTGCGTGCGGAGTTGCGCTCTGTATCTGCCGCAGGCGCTCCTCCATCCCGACGCAGAGAATGACCCGAAGCGCGTCCAGATTCCCGGGTCGAAGAAGCCGACGTGGACGTAGGTCGGCCCCGCATACAGCGTCGCGATCGGGATGCTCCTCGGCACGGCAATCCACCAGGTCACCGATGGTCATGACATCGATCCAGTTCCTCGTCACCATGGCCGGGCCGTAGGTCAGACGGCGCGTTCACGACCCTCCCAGTGCGACGCTCGCAGCTCGCGTTTCAAGATCTTGCCGGTGGGTGCCTTGGGCAGTTCGGCCACGAACTCGACCCGTCGCGGCTACTGGTACCCGGCCAC
>CAYUBX010000184.1:0-4069 GCA_964443165.1 uncultured Acidimicrobiales bacterium | reverse complement strand
GTCCGCAGTGGCGTGCATCTCGGGCTTGAGGACCACGTAGGCCATCACCGCCTCACCCCATTCGTCGTCGGGCACGCCGATGACCGCCGCCTCGAGCACCGCCGGATGGATGGCGATCGCCTCCTCGACCTGCACCGAGTACACGTTCTCACCACCCGAGATGATCATGTCCTTGGCCCGATCGACGATGAAGCAGTAGCCGTCGGCATCCCAGGTGGCGATGTCGCCCGTCCACATCCAGCCGTCGCGGATGGTCTCGGCGGTCAGATCGGGGCGACCGTAGTATCCGACCATGTTCGCCTCGGATCGCACGATGATCTGTCCGGGTGTCCGTCCATCCTGCGGCACCGATCGGCCCGTCTCGTCGACCACCCGGACCGTGGTCACGAACCCTTCACGGCCACACGACGTCAGGCGCTCGGGGTGAATCCCGTCACGGATGGCAGCAACGTGATCCTCGGGTGAGAGGAACGTCATAGTGGTCCCCTCCGTCTGCCCGTAGCCCTGCAACAGCGAGCACCCGAAGCGGTCGAGCGCCTCGGCGATCACTCGGCTCGGCATCGGCCCGCCTCCGTACTGAATGCTGCGCAGCGACGAGATCTCATAGGCGTCGAACCCCTCGACGGCCATCATCCAGTTGAGCATGGTGGTGACACCGAGAAAGGCCGAGACACGCTCTCGTTCGATCAACTCCATGGCGAGCGTCGGGTCGAAGTTCATGAGAACCAGAGGGCAACCGTGAGCCTGGTAGTTGATCGCCAGAACGACCGGGATATGGAACATCTGACCGGTCAGCATGTAGACGTCGGACGGGACGATCCGTTCGGCGACCGTCTGATTCATCATCCCGTTCCACACCGATCGGTGGCTGTGGAGCGCGCCCTTCGACTCGCCGGTGGTACCGCCTGTGTACAGGATGAAGAACGGGTCGTCGCCGCCCCGCTGCGCAGAGCCGTCGGGTTCGTCGTCGGATGCGGCCGCCACCAGGCGCTCGAACGACTCCTCGCCGCCGGGACCGTACTCGAGCACCCGATCGATCGACGATGCCGCCGCGGCGACGTCTCGTGCGGTCGACCGGAACAGCGCGCTGGTCACCAGCACGCGGGGTTGTGCGTTGGCGACCAGTTTGGCGAGCTCGGGGACCGAGAGCCGCCAGTTCATGGGTTGGGCCACGAATCCAGCCCGCCCGCACGCGTAGTAGAGGGACAGGTACTCGATCGAATTCTGGCTGAGCATCGCCACCCTGTCGCCCTGTTCGAGCCCGAGGGACGTGAGGCCGTTGGCCAGCATCCGCACCCGCCGGTCCAGTTCGCCGTAGGTGATGCGCTCGCCACTGGTGGCATCGATCACCGCCGTCGAGTCGGGGATCAGCCGAGCCCACTTGGCCGGTACCTGTCCAATGTTCACCCCGTTGCTCCTCAGGTCGTCGACGGATCATGCAGCACGGTGGCGTCGACGTCGTCGTACCGCGCCCGGCCGATCAGGGCGAGGGTGCGGTCGACGTCGGACGCGAGCACGGACAGGATCCGCTCGACTCCGGCGCCGCCAGCGGCGGCGAGCGCCCAGAACCACAGGCGACCCCCGCATGCTGCCGTTGCGCCGAGCGCCCTCGCCTTCACGATGTCCTCGCCACGACGTACCCCACCGTCGAGCAGCACCTCGGCTCGATCGCCAACAGCGTCGACGATCGACGGAAGCACATCGGCCACACCCGGCACGCTGCTGAGCTGGCGCCCACCGTGGTTCGACACCATCACCCCGTCTGCACCGTGCTGCACCGCGGCCACCGCGTCGGCCCGGTTCATCACCCCCTTGACGAGCAACGGACCGTCCCACCGCCTGCGGATCGACAGCAGGTCGTCCCACGTCCGGGTCGGATCGGTGAGCTCGCGGGTGGTGTACTCGCCGATCGAGCTGGCGTCGTCGCCGCCAGCGATGCCCACCAGGCTCCCGAACGTGATCTCGGGTCCCCGCAGCATCCTCACCAGCCACGGCAGGTGCATCGCCGCGTCGGCGATGGCACCAGGGCGAACCCTCACCGGAAGCGACATCCCGTTGCGAAGATCGCGCTCGCGCTTACCGACGACAGGCACGTCGACCGTGACCACGAGAGCCTCGTATCCCGCTTCGCGGGCACGCGTGATCAGCGAGTCGACAACATCTTCGCTCTTCCACAGGTACAGCTGGAACCAAAGGCGACCGGCGCCCACTGCAGCGATGTCCTCGAGCGAATGTCCCGAGCCGGTGCTGACAGCGAAGATCACACCAGCGTCGCCGGCCGCTCTGACCGCCGCGAGCTCGCCCTCTGGGTCCACGAGGGTGGCCAGGCCCGACGGTGACAGGACCAGCGGCACCGACACCGGCGATCCGAAGATCGTGGTGGAGACGTCGCGCTCGGCTACGTCGACCAGATGGCGCGGTGAGAACAGGACACGATCGAGCGCCGCTCGGTTGGCGGAGAGGGCGAGCTCGCCGTCGGCCCCGCCGTCGACGAAGTCGAACACCATCCGTGGCAGGCGACGCCGGGCGACGTTCCGGCAGTCGGCGACAGTGGCCAGAGCCTCGGCCCCTCGAGCCCCAGGGGCCAGCAAGGCGCGAAGCCGATCGACCCGCATCGCTCAGATGCCCTCTCGCCCGGCTTCCCGCATCAGTGGCAGCGGGGCCGCGTACGGCGGATCCGCCGCACTCGACCCTGTGGTCAGCCCACCGTCGACCGCCAGACAGTGTCCGTTCACGTTGCCCGACTCGTCCGATGCCAGGAACAGGGCGACGTTGGCCACGTCCACGGCCGTGGCCGGGCGGCCCTTGATCGGCGACGATTCCGCCAACCGAGCGGTGACGGCGTCGATGGCGGTGTGGTCGTCGAGGTGGGCCTTGGCCACCATCGGCGTAGCGGTCGAGCCCGGTGCGATGCAGTTCACCCTGATCCCCGAGCGGCACAGCTCGGCGGCGACGTTCTTGGTCAGTCCCACGACGCCGTGCTTCGCCGCGGCGTACACGTGAGGGCCGAGGCCCCCCTGAACCCCCGCTGTGCTGGCCAGGCTGATGATCGAACCATGCCCCTGCGGTTGCATGATCCGGGCCGCGTGCTTCATGCCGAGAAAGGTGCCGCGCAGCAAGATCGACATCGTGAAGTCGTATTCGTCGGCCGGGATCTGGGCGATCGGGCCGCGGGCACCCACGATGCCGGCGTTGTTCATCATCACGTCCAGACGCCCGAAGCGGTCCCCTGCGTGGTCGACCAGTCCGGCGATGTCGGCCTCGGAGGTCACGTCGCATCGCATGAACGATGCGGTATCGCCCAGTTGGCGAGCGAGGGCCGTCCCGGCTTCCTCCTGGATGTCGCCGATCACGACGTTGGCGCCCTCGCCGACGAAGCGGGCGGCGGTGGCCTCCCCGATGCCCGACGCCGCGCCCGTGATCACGGCGGTCCGGCCGGCCAGCCGACCCCGATGGCTCATCGAACCGTGCCCATGGTGATCGTCTCCCCTCGCGTCCCCGTTGCCGAGGTGTTCCCCCGTGCACGATGCCACGTACCGACCGCGAGCACCATCAGCACAACCATGGAAGCCCAGCTGTAGGTGTAGGTGCCGGTACGGTCGACCAGCAGCCCGAACGCGAACGGCGACAGCAACGCACCGAGGTAGTACCCCGTCATGGTCCAGCCCGTCGCCCGCGCCACTGCATGCGGCGCCCGATCGACGATGGCTGCGTGCATCGTTCCGATCGCGGACAATTGAGCGGCGATGCCGATCACCGTGCCCACGACGGCCAGCCACAAGCCAGCAGCCTCGGCCAGCGCGATCATCGTGGTTGCGGCTGCGCTGACCACCAGCATGACCATGACGAGGGGGATTCGTCGGTCGGGACCGATCCGATCGGCCCGCAGCGAGTTCACGATCATCACTGCCACCCCGACGGCTGACGCCACCGCCGAGACCGCTCCGGCGGTGGAACCCGACGTCTCGAGCGACTCCTCCAGGTAGGCGACGACCCACGAATAGAGAGGCTGGGACGCGGCGATAAGCAAGAAGGCCCCGACGGGAAACCACACGAAGCCCGCTGGCAG
>CAYUBX010000183.1:3973-6643 GCA_964443165.1 uncultured Acidimicrobiales bacterium | reverse complement strand
TTCTGGCGCAGGTGCCAACGGGTCCTACGACCGTGAAGAGATCGATCCACTCGTCTGGTATGGCGTTCGCGAATTCCTCCGGTCCGCTGCTCGCCAGCAGATCTTCGATCGCGTCGCTCACACCTGGAACCGAGAACAAGGCCACTCCGGGCATCGCCAGAAGCATTCGCGCCAGGAAGGGGCGAATGTGCTCTCTCGCCCGCTCCTCGTCGTCGTCCACCAGACATAGGGCGTAGGTCGCGATCGGATGATGTTCAGCCGTTCGACCGGAGCGCGCCATGCCTTCAGAGACCTGCTGACGGGCCCAGGCAACGTACGGGGGACTTGCGAGCACCGACAGGAGCGTCGCGTCGGCGATCTCTCCAGACAGGCGAAGCATGTTCGGGCCGATCGGTCCCAGAGTGATGGGTACTGGTCCGACCGGATGGGACAGGGCGACGTCGGAGTATCTGTGGTACTCGTCCCGGTGATCGAGGGTGTCTCCCGCTATCAACGCCCGGACCGCGGACACGCAGTCTCTGATCGCGGTGATCGGTGAGCGCGGAGTGAGTCCCATCTGGTCAGTCCACGCAGGTACTCCTGCGCCGATCCCGAGGCGGAGACGGCCGGGGAACATGCCTTCGATGGAGGCTGCCTCCATTGCGAGCACGGCAGGGTGGCGAACCATGGCTGAGACGATGCCGAGTCCCACTTGGGTTCGTTCGGTGACAGCCAGGGCCGCGGTCACCGTGGCGACCCCGCCGTTTGCGAAGTAGTCCTCGGGAAGCCAGATGTCTTCGAAGCCCTCTCGTTCCGCGAGCCGGGCCAGATCCGGCAGGAGGCCGGGCGGCGTCGCGGTGGCGAGCCGGATCCCGCTTCTCGTATCTCCGGTCACTCGCTGGTCCTTTCCGTCTTCCTGAGTGCGTCGAGGACGTCCTCGGGGGTGATGGGAACCTGGGTGATCGGAGCTCCGATGGCGTCAGCGACCGCATTGCCGACCGCCGCGGCAACAGGGATCACGGGAGGTTCGGCGACCCCTTTTGCCCCGAAGGGGCCTGCGCCGTCGGGATGCTCGAGAATGATGATCTCAACCTCTGGGACATCCGAAGCGAGCGGGATGCGGCAGGTCTCCAGCGATCGCTGACGGTATCGGCCAGCATCCAGGGTCATACCTTCGTAGAGGGCGTACCCAATGCCCTGCGCCACGCCACCCTGGACCTGGCCGCGGACGCCAGCGGGGTTGATCTCGCGGCCGACATCCTGGGCAACCACATAGCGCGTCACCGTCACTTGACCCGTGGACGGCTCGACCTCAACTTCCGCGAGGTGGACGTGATAGGTGACCGTACTGAGAGTCGGAGCGAACAACGGGCCTGAGATGCATCCCGCATTGAACTCCGGCGGTGGGGTCTTGTAGGAGGCTGACGCCAGCAAGGGTCCGATGGTTGATGTCGCCGCAGTAGCGATCTCGGCCAGACTCATGATCTTGGCTGGTACACCGCGTACGTGGACGCTGCCCTCCTCGATGACGATGTCGGCAGGGGAGGCCTCCAGCAAGGTCGCAGCGACATCTGCGATCTGGGCTCGGAGCTCCTGGCCGGCGTCGGCGGTGGCACGACCGACGATGTGAGTTGTGCGACTCCCCTGCGAGCCCGCGTCGAACGAGGCCGCGTCGGTGTCTGGCATCGTGATGACCACATCGTCCACACCGACACCCAACTGCGCTGCCGCTATCTGCGCCACGCCCATGGCAATCGCCCCTGAGCCGTTGTCGTTGGCGGCCGTGGACACGCCCAGCCGACCGTCCTCCTGGAGACGGAGCGTCACCGATCCGGCCATCGGGTTCGTGGACCACATCGTTGCCGCCAGGCCCACGCCTCGCAGCTTCCCCCTACCGGTCTCTGCCCAGGGCGCTGTGGCCTCCACTGCGTCGTATGCCTCCCTGAAGATGCTCGCGTTCCCGAAGACCTGCCCGTTTGGCGCTACGGCTCCGTCCTCGTAGAGATGACTGAGGCGATATTCACGGCGATCCACACCGAGCCGATCGGCGATGGCATCGATATGTCGCTCGAGAGCGAACAGGAGGTACGTGCCGCTCACGCCTCGGAACGCCCCCGTGGGTGCTGTGTTGGTGTACACGGCTCGCGACCTCATCCTCGCTGCACCAACCTTGTAGACCGATGCACTCACGCGCATGGGGATGTTGGTCATGTACGCGGTCTCGCTGGAGTAGGCACCAGCATCCATGTCGCACTCGACCTCGCGGCCGAGGACTTCGCCTGAGGCCGACAGGGCAGATCGCATCGTGATTGTGGCGCTCTCCCGCATGGGGCAGGTCAACATGTCCTCGAGCCGGTCGTTACGAATCTTCACCGGCCGCCCACTCAGGCGCGCGCCCAGCGCGGCGAGTGGTTCGAGACCGGCGTCGAGCTTGCCGCCGAACCCTCCTCCGATGTGGTGCCCAATCACTCGGACATCGGATTGCCGGACACTCAGGAATTGAGCAACGCGATCGCGCAGGTTGAAGGGGAACTGGTGAGCGGTGTGGATGATGTATCGGCCTTCGCTGTAGCGGGCGACCGCGCTCTTGGGTTCGAGGTACGCCTGGTACTGGCGCCCGCACTCATAGACACCCTCGACGATGAGGTCGGCCGCTGCGAACGCCTCGTCCACCCCGCCGGTATCGAGCAC
>CAYUBX010000183.1:0-3963 GCA_964443165.1 uncultured Acidimicrobiales bacterium | reverse complement strand
GTCTCGGAGATGACGTTCCCGTTGACATTGACCGCCACCGCGGTGGCGGGGCTGAACGACTCCCATTCCGGGTGCACCAGCCGGGCGCCGGGCACCAGCGCTTCCTCGACAGTGGCGATGGGCGTGACTTGCTCGATGTCGAGCTCGATCGCTCTCACGGCGTTCCGTGCGAGCTTTCGGGTCTCGGCCAACACGAGCGCGATCGGTTCACCTTCGTAGCGGACCTCGCCTTTCGCGAAGAGCGTCTGGTCTCTCAGATACCACCCGGCCCGCGTGTCGGGAGCGTCGTTCTGTGTGTAGACCGCGACCACCCCCTCCATAGACGTGGCCGGCTCGACTTCGAGACGAGCGATCGTCCCCGCTGCAAAGGGTGATCGAAGAAGCGCGCCGTGGAGCTGATCCGGCTCGTCGTAGTCGACGCCATAGACGGCTTCTCCGGTGACCTTGGCTCTCCCATCGGTGCGAGGCGTGGAGACGGCGATGACTTTGGTCACGAGGACTTTTCTTTCTGGCCGACGGAGAGGACCGCCTCCACCACCTGGCTGTACCCAGTACAACGGCAGAGGTTTCCAGCGATCGCTGCTCGAACGGCTGCGTCATCGAGTTCCACTTCGTGCTCGAGGAGTGCGGTGAGGGTCATGAGTAGGCCCGGAGTGCAGAATCCGCATTGGAGGCTGGCGTTCGCGATGAACGCCTCCTGGAGTGGGCTGAGGGCGTCGTTGTCGGCTAGCCCCTCCACGGTGCGGACCGTGCATCCCTCCACGGAGGCCGCGAGCCGCAAGCACGAGTCGATGGGAAGTCCGTTGACGAGAACTGTGCAGGCTCCACATTCACCCTCGCCACATCCCTCTTTCGTTCCGGTCAGCCCGAGGTTCTCCCGTAGAACATCGAGCAGGGTGTCGTAGGCCTCGGCGTCCACGTCCCGATCGACGCCATTCACCTCGAAGGTGATTCTCATGCCGAGTCCCTTCCGGCCCGGCCGATCGCAGTTCTCACCGCACGTTCGAGAACCCCAGGAAGGACCGCACGCCGATACCTGGCCGACGCCCGAGCGTCATCGATGGGCGTCGCGGCGTCGCTCAGAGCTCGGCCCGCCTCGGCGAGAGCAGCGTCGTCGAGAGCTGATCCTTCCAGCCGTGCCTCGGCCTCGCTGGCGCGGAACACAGACGGACCGACGGCAGCCGCGGCGACGCGAACGTCCCGCGCAACTCCGTCGTCGATGTCGAGGCGGACGGCCACGCCAGCGATCGCAACGTCCATGGCGGACCGTCGTCCGAGCTTCGCGTAGGCCTCCCCCGTGCTGGCGGAGGCTGGATCCGCTGCGAAGCCGACCACAAGTTCGCCGGCTTCGAGAGCAGTAGCACCGCGGCCGAGCACGAAGTCTCTGACCGGCACAGTCCGCTCTCTTTCGGCGTTCGCCAGCATGGCCCGGGCATCACTCACCAGCAGGGGTGGGAGAAGATCGGCTGCCGGTGATGCGTTACAGACGTTGCCTCCGATCGTGCCGACGGCTTGCGTCTGCCAGCCACCGACGGTTCGGGCCGCATCGGCCAGCGCAGGGAGATTCTCGACGACGACGGCGCTCTGCCACAGGCCAAGGTGGGTCGTCGCGGCGCCAATCGTGACAGCCCTCTCGAGGGTGACGCCACGTAGCTCCCCAATGCCCTCGATGTACACCAGAGGGTGATCACCCCACGTTCCGCGGAGCCTTTGCACCATGATGTCGGTCCCACCGGCAAGGACGCGACCCTCGTCGCCGAACGCCGCGAGGTGGTGGAGGGCCTCCTCCTCCGTGCCAGCCACGCAGAATTCGTGACTAGTCACGGAGCCTTCTGCGCGACACCTCACCAGCGGGTCGCATGGTCTCGCTGACACGCTGCACCATCACCCCTCCTGTCGCGAGACGCTACAAGGTCGCCACACCGCTGATCCGAACCAACTCGGATTGCTCAGCGGTGGTCAGACCATCGCGGACTGCGTCGTCGATGTCAGCCCGGCGCATGCAACGCCGGACCTATCAAATGTCAACCAAACCCGATGCCATGGAGCGACCGCAGTCGTTGTCATGACTTGACTCAAGGGCCAATGTTCTGCTGCCGAACTTCATCTTGGTTGTAGGCACGCGGCATGCTCGGGGGTCAAGTGTCGAGACAACGGGATGAGGGGACCGTCACCGTCGTCTTTTCGATGATGCTCACGGTGATCATCGGGATGCTTGCCCTCGTCGTCGACGTAGGTCTCGTCCTGTCCGGTCAGGTACAGCTCCAGAACGCCGCCGACGCTGCGTCGCTGGCCGCCACCCAAGAACTGCTCAGCGGTGGAGACCCCCACGGCGTCGCCATTACCTACGCCACCGCCAACGCGCCGGACCACGGGGTCGTCACCGATGCCGCTGATGTGACGATCGGTCGATGGGATCTCGGCGCCGGTGTCTTCGTCCCGAGCGGTGTACCCAACAACGCAGTGCGGGTGGCGACCCGTCGCCTCGACAGTCGGGGCAACTCGGTGGACCTCCTCTTCGGACCCGTGATCGCTCGCACCACCGCGGAGATCCACCGCGAAGCGGTAGCAGCCCTGGTTCCGGCTACCTCCGGTGACGTCGTACCGGTGAGCCTGCGCTCCCCTGGCTTCGGGCCTGTCGACCCCGAGATCGTCATCGAGTCGCCGGGCAAGGCGGGGCCGTCGCTTCCCGCGACCGGCACATCGTTCGTGCCGGGCGAGGAGGTGATCCTCTTCACCTTCGGCAAGGGCAAACAGTCTCCGGTCCACCTCGTGCTCGAAACGCCGGGCGACCCTTCGAAGACCCTCTCGGGGGAGGAGTCACCCGTACTTGTCGAGATCGGCGATGAGCTGTTCGTCGTCGGTGAGGGGACGGGCCAGGGCGGCCTCGGAGGTGACCTCGCCGAGCGACTCGACCACCCGCCAGGCCATCCGGCGCGACACATCCTCGTACCGGTGGTCGAGGAGAAGCCGGGAAGTCGCAATGCCGAGGGCGAACTGGCCGGCAGGGTGCGGATCGGAGATCTGGTCGGTGTCCGCGTTGACCGCGTTCAGGAAATGTCGATCCCCGATCCTGAAGAACCGGGGGACTTCATCGACATCGAGGTCGTCATCGGAATCGTGGAGGCGGTGCTGGCGGGAGGCGGTGGAGGCCAGCCATCGTCAGGGGTGGGCGGCCAGACGGTCACCAACCTCCGCCTGGTGGCCTGATCTCACCGGCACCACAGTGTCCACAGCGCTGAGGGCTGACGCCAGCTGGCCTCACCTCTTCTCGGGTCGCGCGACTTGCCAGGTCGGATAGCGTCCGCTGTATGAGCAGGCGTTACGAGGATCTGACCGGACCCGAGATCGCGCGGGAGATCGGACCGTCGTCCATCCTGTTGCTGCCGGTCGGTGCCATCGAACAGCACGGGCCGCACCTGCCTCTGTCGGTCGACGCCGTCATCGCCCACGAGACCGCGACGGCGGTCGTCGACCAGTGCGGCGAGGCCCTCGATGTGTGGCAGCTCCCGACCATGTCGATCTCGAAGTCGAACGAGCACGCGTGGTCGCCGGGCACCCTTTGGTTGTCGCCCGAGACGATGATGGCCGTCTTGCGCGACATCGCCCGGTCAGTGGCGTCGACCGGCGCAGAAAGATTGGTCCTGCTGAACGGGCACGGCGGCAACACCACGCACCTCGGAACGGCGTTACGCGAGCTGCGGCTGGAGTTCGGGCTGAAGACGTTTCTCATGCACCCGTCGTTGCCGCCGGCGTACGGGGGAACATCCACCGAGGAGGAGCTCGGCATGGGCATCCACGGCGGCCGCGACGAGACCTCCGTGTTCATGCATCTCCGGCCGGACCTCACGCAGCTCGAGCTGGCCGAGCGGCGCGTGCCCGAGGCGATCGCGGCCAACAAGCATGTGAAGTTCGGCGGGTCGACTTCGTTCGGGTGGTTGTCGAACGACTTTCATCCCGACG
>CAYUBX010000182.1:0-6685 GCA_964443165.1 uncultured Acidimicrobiales bacterium | reverse complement strand
GAGGAGATCGAGGTCGACGACCTCGACGAGGAGGGGGCGCTGGCGTACCTGCGCGATCCGGCCCGCACACAGCGTCCCTGGGCGCTGAACGCCTCGTTCATCGCGCCCCACTTCCCGCTGGTCGTGCCCCAGCGCTGCTTCGACGTCGAGACGATGCACGCCCAACTCGGACGGTGCGTGCCACGCCCACAGGTCGGTGTCGCCGACTCCGCCGGTCATCGAGAAGAAGCACTCGCGCCGTGGGCCCTCGAGCGCGTCGATGGCCGAGTGGGCCCACGCCGCGAGATCCGCCATCGGTGCGCCCGGGGGCTTGGCGTTGCTGACCTCATAGGCGCGATCGCGCGCACCTTCCTCGCCAGGACCGCTGTTGATCATGCCCTCCCAGGCCACGAGAACCCGACCGACGTGCACCGCAGCGTTGTAGACCGACCACCCCGGGCAGTTGGGGACGTCGACGCTCTGTTCGCCGTCGGATCGTCCCGTGATGTAGTCGATCGCCTCGCGGGCCGTCGCGAGACGCTCGTCGCGGGTCAGCACCGCGTCAGAGTTCGATGTTGTAGAGCCGGGCCGCGTTGTCCTGCAGGATCTTCTTCTGCACGTCGGGCGCGAGGTCGGTGATCGCGTCGCGCACCCGTTCCACGCTCTTGGGGTAGAGGCACGTGGGGTGCGGGATGTCGGTCTCGAACATGATGTTGTCCGCGCCGATGTGATCGATCGCCGGCGCCAGCGTCTTGCTCTCGAACCAGAAGCATCCGTAGAACTGGCGCTGGAAGTACTCCGACGGCTTCATCGACAGGTGCGCGAGGTGTTCCGGGGCAGTCTCGCCGCACTGGTAGTCGAGTGCGTCGAGCAGGAAGGGGATCCAGCCGATCCCGCTCTCGACGGACACGAAGTTGAGGTCGGGGTACCGCTCGGGAACATCGCTGACCAGCAGGTTCACCATCCACCGCAGCTGCCCGAGGAAGATTGCCGCCCCGCCGAGGGAGATCTTCACGTCACCGGACCACGTGTCATAGGGCACCGACCCGGACCAGTTGATGTCGCCCTCGGAGGCACCGATGTGGAAGTTGATCGGTATGTCGAGCGCTTCGCAGATCTCCCAGAACGGACGCCATTCGGGCTGAGCGAAGTTGGGCATCCCGGTGTCGTGGGGGTTGGAGCTCTTAAAGATGCCCTTGGCGCCGTTGCGGTGCATGCGGTCGACCTCCGACACGCACGCGTCGATGTCCCACCACGGCACGAGCGCCATCGGCAGGATCCGGCCGCCAGAACGGGCCTGGAGGTCGGACATCCAGTCGTTGTAGATCTCCACGCAGGCGATCCGCAGCGCCTGATCCTCGACCTTCAGGAAGTTCTGGTTCCCGAACCCGCCGACGTTGGGATAGACGATCCCGTGGCTGACGCCCATGGCGTCCATCAGCTCGAGGCGGGCGTCGCAGTCGTAGCTGGCTGCGTGCACCATCTCGATGTCGTGCTTCAGGAACTTGAGCCCGAGCATCTTGTCGCCGTCGGGAAGAATCGCCGAGACGGCGGAGTCGCCTGCGATGGCGATGTCGCCGTTGACGACCCACTTCCGGCGGCCGTTGTGCTCCTTGATCTGCGGGACGAGGTCCTTGTATTTCGCCGGAGCGAGACTCGTCCACAGATCGTGCGGCTCGGTCCAGTGGGTGTCGGAGTCGACGATCTTGATTCCGGGGAAGAACTCGGTGATCGGCACGGCTGGCCCTCCCTGTTGCGGGTCTACAGATTCGAACCCCCGCTCGAATCTGAAGATCCAGCCTAGGGGGTGGGCCCGAGGCAGGTCAGCCGATCTGACCGCTCGCCTCGAAGAAGTAGCCGACGTCGCCGGAGAGCGGGATCTCTGCGTCGTCCTCGTCGAACGCCTCGCTGGGCTCGTCGAGCGCGATCGGCTCGTCGCGGAGGTCGAGGGCCGGCGTCTGCTCGGTTCGCTCGGCGAGAGTGCCACGTTCGGAACGGTCGGCCCGAGCCACGGCGGTCAGGATCGACCGCGACAGCGTGTCGGTCATCCACTCCTGCACGACGAACGCGTTCATGTCGTGATCGGACATCATGGTCATGGCGAGATGATGGTCGCAGATGGTCGCGATGGACATGGCCGCTGCTTCGACGGTGATGACCGGACGCAGGTGGTCGAGTTCGAACAGCCGCTCGGCCACGAGGCGCGCAATCGCAGTGCGGCCGACGAGATCCGCGTTGTCCTCGAGGTCGGGCTCCACCATGACTGCGGTGACGCCGGCGGCCAACAGGTCGCCGTGACGCTCGATCAACAAGCGGGTGATGCGAGCCGGCAAGCCCAGGATCGTCATCGCGTCGGTCTCGTCGCCGAGTCCGTCGAGTGCCGACATGATGGTGTCGTCGTCGCGGATGCCGTCGATCAGGGCGCGCATGAGGTCGGCCTTGCGTCCGACCGTGTCGTACATGGTCTGCACCGAGACCTCGGCGTCCGCGGCGATCGCCTTGATGCTCGAACCGATGTACCCCGACTCGGCGAACTGGCGGCGGGCCGCGTCGATGATCTGTGTTCGTGTGGATTCCATCGCAGGCCCCTTCGTGGCTGCGACCGGCGTGCTCGCCGATCTTCGGACGGTCTCGTCGAGTCCGGTCGGCCGCAGGGCCCCACGCTCAAGGCGCGCTCGGCTCGCGGGGTGTAGAACCATTCGAGAAGCGAGGGGAGCCCACCGATGAGCACCGCTGAGGACACCGCAACATCCACGCGCGTCCGCGCGGACCACGTCGGGAGCCTTCTCCGCCCCGCCGCGGTCTCCGCGGCTCGCAGTGATCTGCTGCAACCCCATGAACTCGCCTCGGAAGCGCTCCGTGAAATCGAGAACGAGGCGATCGCCGAGGTGGTGTCGGTCCAGGAGGACATCGGGCTACCCCTGGTCACGGACGGTGAGTTCCGCCGCTCGTTCTGGCACTTCGACTTCCTCGATGGTCTCGACGGCCTCGAGATCCAGCACCTCCCCGATCGCGCCGGAGTGAAGTTCTCGTCGCACACGCTGCGACCGTTCTTCCCCGTCATCACGGACCGAATCTCGTTCCCCGACGACCACCCGATGCTCGACCACTTCCGCTTCCTCGCCTCGGTGGCCCACAGCACCCCCAAGATCTCCATTCCCGGGCCGTCCGCAACCCACTTCCGGACCCGCCCGTCCGACATCGCACCCCCCGAGTACGAGGACGTCGAGGTGCTGTTCGGCGACGTCGCCGCTGCCTACCGGAACGCCGTTCAGGCCTTCTACGACGCGGGGTGCCGATGGCTGCAGCTCGACGACATCTTCTTCGCGTATCTGTGCGACGAGACCCAGCGCGAGCAGAAGCGGGAGGAGGGTCACGACCCGGATTGGTTGATCACCCGATACGCCCAGATGCTCGAGGAGTCGATCTCCGAGCGCCCCGACGACATGACGATCGCCATGCACATGTGCCGCGGAAACTTCCGGTCCACGTGGGTCGCCGAGGGCGGCTACGACCCGGCCGTCGATGCGATCTTCAACCAGACGAGCGTCGACGTCTACCTGATGGAGTACGACACCGACCGGGCCGGCGGCCTCGAGCCGCTGCGGCTGCTTCCGGCTGGCGACAAGCGGGTCCTCCCCGGCTTCATCACCACCAAGGTCGGGGAGCTGGAGACCATCGATCAGCTCGAGGCGAAGTTCGAGGCCGCGTCGGCCTACGTCGACATGGATCAGCTCGGCATCGCGCCGCAGTGTGGCTTTGCTTCGACCGAGGAGGGCAACGATGTCTCGACGGCGGACCAGCGGGCCAAGCTGGAACTGGTGGTCGAGGCGGCGACGCGTTTCTGGGGCGGAGTCGATGGCTGACCGCGCACAGGGGCCCGCCGAGCTCGACGACGTCATCATCCGGCGCCTGGTGCACCGCTATTGCGACGCCGTCTGCCAGGACGACTCCGCAGCCTGGGCCGAGACCTGGGATCCCGACGGGGTCTGGGAGATCGGACGCGGGCCCGTCGTGGGACGCGAGGCCATCCGCACCGCCTACGAGACGGCGATGGGGCTCTTCGAGTCGGTCAACCAGCTGATCTTCAACGGCTCGGCCGACCTCGACCACGACGCCGGAACGGGCTCGGGCCGCTGGTACATGACCGAGTTCGCCCGCAGCTCGAGCGGTCGCAACCTGTTCTACCTGGGCCACTACGACGACACGTACCGCCGTTCGGATGCGGGAGAGTGGCGCTTCGCCTCCCGCACCCTGCACTGGCTGTACCAGGGCGACCCCGACCTGTCTGGGGTGTTCGGTCCACCTCCGGGGTACTCCTCCTGATGATCGCGCCCATCCGGGCCGTCGATGTCCTGGTCGCGGGGGCGGGGAACGCTGCGATGTGCGCCGCCATCGAAGCGGCCCGGAGTGGCAAGAGCGTGCTCGTCGTGGAGGTCGCGACCCACGACATGCGGGGCGGCAACACCCGTCACACCCGCAACATGCGCATCGCTCACGACGAGGGCAACGAGATCCTGACGGGTCCCTATCCGGTCGACGAGTTCCTCGCCGACCTGCAAGCGGTGACGGGCCCGGACAGCGACCCCGTGCTGGCGCGGTTGCTGTTGGAGGAGTCCCTCGAGATGTGGGACTGGATGCAGAAACAGGGGGTGCGATTCCAGCCGTCGCTCGAGGGGACCCTCAGCCTCGGCAGGACCAACGCGTTCTTCCTCGGCGGTGGGCGGGCGATGCTCAACGCGCTCCACCGCACCGCTGCGGATCTCGGCGTCGAGGTCTGGTACGAGTCCGAAGTGGTCGACCTCGACATCGATCAAGATCGGGGCGTCTGCCGGTCGGTCACCGTGCGCCGCGACGGCGACGTCGACATCGAGGTCGGTGTGTTCGTGGCCGCTTCTGGCGGTTTCGAGGCCGACCTCGAATGGCTCGAGGAATCGTGGGGGCCTCCGGCGCGCAACTTCCTGGTCCGTGGCACCCCTCACAATCGCGGTGGAGTGCTGCGGCTGCTGCGGGACCGGGGCGCCCGCCTGATCGGTGACCCCAAGCAGTGCCACGCAGTGGCGATCGATGGGCGCGCCCCCAAGTTCGATGGTGGGATCGTCACCCGTCTCGACTGCGTGCCCTTCGGGATCGTCGTCAATCAGGAGGGTCGCCGCTTCTACGACGAGGGCGAGGAGTTCTGGCCCAAGCGCTACGCGATCTGGGGCCGCATGGTCGCCATGCAGCCGGACCAGGTCGGCCACGTGGTGATCGACTCATCGTCGATCGACCTTTTCATGCCGTCGGTCTTCCCGCCCGAGCGGGCGGACACCCTGGACGAGCTGGCCCAGATCATCGGCATCGACGGGCCCGCGCTGACGGCGACAGTGGATGAGTTCAACGCGGCCTGCGTCCCGGGCCACTTCGACTCGACCATCCACGACGACTGCCACACCCACGGCCTCGAGCCGCCGAAGAGTCACTGGGCGCGCCCGATCGTCGAGCCGCCGTTCTATGCGTACACGCTCCGGTGCGGGATCACCTTCACGTACCTCGCTGTGAAGGTGGACGACTGCTCCCGGGTCGTCATGGCAGACGGGACGAGCTCGCCCAACATGTTCGCCGCCGGGGAGATCATGGCGGGAAATGTCCTCGACCAGGGCTACCTCGCCGGGTTGGGGATGACCATCGGCAGCGTCTTCGGGCGTCTCGCCGGGCGAGGTGCCGGGCGTGTCTGACGTGCACGGGGTTCCGATCGGGGTGCCACTGCCATTCGCGGGGCACGCCACCGAGAATCTCGCCGAAGCAGATCGTCAGATGACGATCTGCAACGCCTGCCGCTACTGCGAGGGGTTGTGCGCCGTCTTTCCCGCGATGGAGAGGCGCCGGGTCTTCGCCGATGGCGATCTCGACTACCTGGCCAACCTCTGCCACAACTGCGGGGCGTGTCTCTACGACTGTCAGTACGCGCCACCGCACGAGTTTGGGGTCTCGGTGCCGTCGCAGTTCGCCCAGCTGCGACGCGAGTCATGGACGCGGTACGCCTGGCCGGGGTTCATGGCCGCTGCCTTCCGCCGCAACGCGGCCGCGACCTTCGCCGCCGTGGTGGTCGCAGTCGCGGTGTTTGTGATCGCCGTCGCAGCGACGATGGGCGACGGGTTCGGTCGCGCGCACACCGGGGAGGGCGCCTTCTACGAGGTGATCCCGCACGGCGTCATCGTCGGCGTGTTTCTCGCCGGCTTCGGCTACGGGGTGCTCGCACTCGGAGTGTCGCTGCGCCGCTTCTGGCGGTCCATCGGCGAGGGGCGCCTGCGGTGGCGCGAGCTCGCGGGTGCTGGACGGTCAGCCAGCACCCTCGAGTACCTCGACGGCGGGGGCGTGGGCTGCATGAACGAAGACGAGCACCCGACCGATTCACGCCGGCCCTACCACCACCTCACCTACTACGGATTCGCCCTGTGCCTGGCCGCCACCACCCTTGCCGCGATTCTGGAGAGCGGGTTCGGGCAGGAGGCGCCGTACTCGTGGCGGCATCCGGTCGTGCTGCTCGGCTCGCTGGGCGGGCTCGGCCTCGTGGTCGGTCCGCTCGGATTGCTCGCCGCGAAACGGCGTCGGGACCCAGAGCTCGGCGACGTGGAGTCGCGTCCGATGGAGCTGGCCTTCCTGGCGATGATGCTCTCGCTCAGCGTGACGGGTTTCGCCGTGTTGGTGCTGCGTGAAACGGCGG
>CAYUBX010000181.1:0-6720 GCA_964443165.1 uncultured Acidimicrobiales bacterium | reverse complement strand
CGTCCACGGGCGCCATGTCGGCTTCGCGGTGCCGGGTGACCCGGCCGACACCACCCTCTTCTGGCCAGGTGATGCGTTTCCCTCGATCGTCACGCCAACGCTCGACGACGACGCGGGCGTGATGCGCATCTGCACCCGCACCAAGACCTGTCCCTTTCACTCCACATCACTGGACGCGTCGATCGCGTCGGATCGTCCGACGGTGCTGATCGTCACGACCCCGGCCTTCTGCGGCACCGTGTTCATGTGCGGTCCCGTACTCGAGGTCCTCATCGAGGAGATGGCGGCGAGCACCCTCGACGTCGACGTCGTCCACGGTGAGGTCTACGTCGACCCAGACACCGATCTCGACCGCCTCGCTCCGATCGTCGAAGCCTCTGGCGTGACCTACGAGCCGTACCTGTTCGTTCTCGACCGCGACGGTGTCGTGACGGCGCGCCTCGATCACATCTGGGATCGCGCGGAGCTGCGCGCCGCGCTCGAGTTGCTCAGCTGAAGCTGTTACCGCAGCCGCAGGTGCGCTGCCCGTTGGGGTTGTCGATGGCGAACCCCGAGCCCATCAGGCCGTCCTGGAAGTCGAGCGTCGCACCGTCGAGCAGCTGAGCGCTCATCGGATCCGATACGACTCGGACCTCGCCGAACTCCTTCGCCAGGTCGTCCTCGGCGAACTCGGAGTCGAAGAACATCTCGTAGCTGAAGCCGGAGCAGCCGCCCGGACGCACGGCGACCCGAAGCGCGAGCTCGGGCTCGCCCTCGGCGTCGATGAGTTCCTGAACCTTTTCCGTGGCCAGCTCGGTGAGCGCGATCATCCGGGTTCCTCCGAGGTACTCCGTAGAATGCGTGACCCGCACATTCTATCGGCCAGTCGATTCCGCAGCACAGGAGAGTGCCTCCACAGACCGATAGCGTTGAGCGCGTGACAGGGCATCAGACCGACGAGGACGCGATCCTCGCGATGCTGCGCGGGGTCATGGATCCCGAGCTCCACGACAACATCGTCGACCTCGGCATGGTCCGCGGCGCTTCGCTCGACGACGGAGTCGCGCACGTGACGGTCGCGCTCACTACGGCGGGATGCCCGCTGCGAGCCACCATCAAGCGCGACTGCGAATCGCGGGTCGGCTCCCTGCCGGGCGTTGACACGGTCAAGCTCCACTGGGACGAGCTCAACGCCCAGGAGAAGGCTCGGGTCATGGAGCGGGCTCGCCAGAACGCCAGGGACAATGCAGCGCCCACAGCGGTTCCGCTGTCGGCGCGGGTGCTCGCGGTCGCCTCCGGCAAGGGCGGGGTCGGCAAGTCGTCCGTCACGGTGAATCTGGCTGCTGCGCTCGCCCAGCGTGGCTTCGTCGTCGGAGTGATGGACGCCGACATCTGGGGGTTCAGCGTTCCCCGCATGCTCGGCGTCGACGGCCGGCTCGAGGCGCGCGCCGCAGAGGGTGACGAGGACCGCGGCAAGATCGTCCCCGAGGAACGGCCCGAGGGCGACGGCGTTCTCAAGGTCGTGTCCACCGGCCTCATGGTCGACACTGAGGAGACCGCGCTCATGTGGCGGGGCCTGATGCTCGCGAAGGCCGTCGAGCAGTTCCTCCACGACGTCGATTGGGGGGCCCTCGACTACCTGCTCATCGATATGCCCCCCGGTACCGGCGACGTCCAAATGGCGCTCGCCCGGTTGCTCCCGCAGGCCGAGATGCTCGTCGTGACCACACCGGCCCTCAGCGCCCAGAAGGTCGCCGTCCGAGTGGCCGACATGGCGCGCCGCAGCCACATGCCGATCGTCGGCGTCGTCGAGAACATGTCCGCCTTCGTCACACCAGACGGAGCCTCCTGGCCACTGTTCGGTGAGGGTGGCGGAGAGCGCCTCGCAGCCGAGATCGAGGCCCCGCTCCTCGGCTCGATTCCCCTCGAACCAGCGGTCTCGGCGGGTGGCGATACCGGCCAACCGGTGTCGGTCGACGGAGCCGGGCCCGCCGCGGTCGCGTTCCGCGAGATCGTCGACCGCCTTGTCAGCGATGTCGCGCCGCCGGTCGACATGACCAGCTGCAGCGCTCGCGGAGTCGGCGGGACCAGCGAGGTCGTGGTCCAGCTCGGCACTCGCTGAGGCAGCGATGCCGGACGAGGACATCGTCGCGCGTCTCACACAGCGGGTGGACGAGACCCAACCCGTGACCGCACCGGATGGAAGCACCGTGCATCCCCTCGTGAGAACGCGCGCAGCGAGCACGGCCCGGTTCGAGCTGACGGCCGGCGCAGTGTCGATCCCCGTCGCGCACCGCACCCTCGAGGAGTTCTGGGTCTTCACGGGTGGCCGGGGCGAGATGTGGCGCCGTCTCCCCGGCGGGGAGGAGGCCACTGTGGAAGTGGAACCGGGCGTCGCGTTGGCGATCCCGCCGCAGACGGCCTTCCAGTTCCGCTCGCTGTCCGACGAACCGCTGGTCGCCTACGGCACGACGGTCCCACCATGGCCGGACGACGCCGACGAGATGCTGCCGGTCGTCGACGCGCCGTGGTCGCCGACTGTTCAGATCGTCGAACCCGGGAGCGGCGGGGACGCCAGCGCCTCGGCGTAACCCTCGTCCCAGGGCATCAACACCCGGTGCGGTCCCTCGCCGTTCGGCACGATCGCCGGGAGGATCTCGGGGACATCCTCGAGGGAGTCGGCCCACGCCATCACGTCGTCGACCGTCTCCAGATCGAGCAGGGGACACAGGTTGGCGATCGTGGGCAGGATCATCTGAAACTCGCCCGCCTCGTGGAGCCGAACGGCTTCGGAGGGAGTGATCCACGTGCTCTCGACGGTCTCGGACCCATCGTGCAGCGGCCGCTGACCTCCCGGCGCGTGGGCGACGAAGAACCGCGTGTCGAACCGCTTGGGCGGTCCCATCGGGGTGATCCAATGGCTGACGTATCGGAGATCCGAGAAATCGAGAACCACGTCGTCGGCGCGACACATGTCGGCCATCGAGAGGTCGCCGCTGTAGATCTCGCGCCGTAGGCCCTCGAACCGCTCGATGGTGTCGGGCTCGACAAACGGGATCGACTCGCCGTTGCGTCGGCCGAGAAGCACGCCGGCCTCCTCGAAGCACTCCCTCACCGCAGCGACGAAGTAGGCGAGTCCACCCGACGGAAGACTCAGTGTCTCCGACGCGGACTCGTCGTCGTGCCCGAGACACACGTCGGCGAGGCCCGGATCGGCGCCGTCGGCGGTGTCGACAGCGCCGCCGGGGAAGACGAACTGGCCCGGGACGAAGTCCGACTGGGGACTGCGCCGCAACATGAACACCTCGAGACCGGCCTCACCGTCTCGGACCAAGATGACCGTGGCGGCCTTGCGGATAGCCGTCGCGTCCTGGCCGCTCACTGCTGGTCCCAGCCGTCGGGATCGATCGGCGGGGTCGTGAAGGTCTGGATTCGGCCGCGGAAGCGTCGACGTACGATGGCCACGAGGATGGCCCGGATCGGCGGGATCAACAGTGCGATCCCCACCGCGTCGGTGATGAACCCGGGGGTCAACATGAGGGCCCCGGCGATCAGAATGGCGAGGCCCGAGATCAGCTCGTCGTTCGGCATCTCCCCGCGTGCCAGCCGCTCGCGAGCCTTCATCAGCACCAGCAGACCCTGGAACTTCACCATCCACGCGCCCACGATCGACACCGCAATCAGCAGCAGGATCGTGGAGAGAACGCCCAGGGATTGGCCCACCTGGATAATCACCGCGAGTTCGGCGATCGGCACCACGATGAACAAGAGCACGAGGACAGCCACGGTTGGAGCCTACCGGCGACCCGTCAGCCGCCGACCTGGCCTGGGCTCCTCGCGGCGGACGCCCGTATCCTCTGCACTGTGCATCCCCCGTCCGTCGACGCCTTGGCCCGTTCGATCGACGACGTCGATCTGCCGCAGCCGCTCCTCGTCGATGCAGCGCGCAGCGCCATCGCCGCTGGGGACCCTGATGTAGCCCGCGAGCATGCCGAGCAGCTGCGGCGCGCGCTGCTCGGACCGGCCATCAACGCCACCGGTGTGCTGTTGCACACCAACCTCGGCCGCGCGCCGCTGGAACACCACCAGAACGCGAGGGCGACCAACCTCGAGTTCGACCTGACGAGTGGGCAGCGGGGATCGCGCACCGTTCACGCATCCGGGCTGATCTCGCGACTCACCGGTGCCGAGGCTGCAGTGGTCGTCAACAACTGCGCTGCCGCGGTGACCCTGGTCCTGGCGGCCCTCGCGCGCGACAGAGCGGTTCCCGTGTCACGTGGCGAGCTGGTCGAGATCGGCGGTGGGTTTCGCGTTCCCGAGGTGATGGCCCAATCGGGCGCGCAGCTCGTCGAGGTCGGCACCACCAACCGAACGAGGGTCGCCGACTACCGGGCCGCCCACCACGCCCACGACGCCGCGCTTCTCCTCAAGGTCCACCCGTCCAACTACCGGATCACCGGGTTCACCGAACAAGCCTCCGTCCGCGGGCTCGCGAGCGTGGGCCCTCCGGTGGTGGTGGACCTCGGTTCGGGGCTGCTCGACGACGCCTGCCACTGGCTCCACGGCGGACGACCGACGTGGTTGCACGACGAACCGGCGGTGAAGCAGACGCTGGCCGATGGGGCCGACCTCGTCACGTTCTCTGGCGACAAGCTGCTCGGGGGACCGCAGGCTGGAATCATCGCCGGACGGGTCGACCTCGTCACCGCGTGTGCCAAGCACCCGCTCATGCGCGCGTTCCGTCCCGGCGGCCTGGTCCTCGGCGCACTCCAGAACACGCTTCTCGCCTACCTCCGGCGTGACGGCGACGCGATCCCCTTCTGGCGGATGGCCCAGGCGTCGCCGGACGACCTGCTCGATCGGGCGAGGGCGATGAACGTCGGACATGCGACCGAGACCACCGCGATGGCCGGCGGCGGGTCGCTTCCCGGTGAAGCGATCCCGTCGGCAGGCATCGAGATCGCAGGGGACCACACCGCCACGCTGCGGCGACACGATCCGCCGATCATCGCCCGGGTGCGCGAGCAGACCACCATCATCGACCTCCGCACGGTCGATCCGGCCGACGACGAAGTCGTCGCCACGGCGGTACGTCAGTGCACGTGATCGCCACTGCCGGGCACGTCGACCACGGCAAGTCGACCCTCGTCAGGGTGCTCACCGGGACCGACCCCGATCGTCTCGAGGAGGAGAAGGCCCGAGGGCTCACGATCGACCTGGGGTTCGCCTTCACGGAGTTGCCGAGCCGACGGCGAGTGTCGTTCATCGACGTGCCCGGCCACGTCCGTTTCCTCAAGAACATGCTCGCCGGCGTCGGGGGCGTGGACGCCTGCATGTTCGTCGTCGCGGCACCCGAGGGGTGGAAGCCACAGTCCGAGGAGCACCTGCGCATCCTCGAGTTGCTCGGCATCAGTCACGGCGTCGTCGCACTCACCCAGACCGGGCTCGTGGACGACGAGCTGCGAGAACTCGCCGAACTCGACATCGAGGAACGCACCGAGGGCTCGTTCCTCGAAGGTGCGCCGATCATCCCCGTCGACTCGATCGACGGAACCGGCCTCGAGGACTTGCGGTCCGCGCTCGACGACCTCACCGAGACCGCACCGAGGGCAGTGGACCACGGCCGGCCACGGCTGTGGATCGACAGGGCGTTCGCCGCCACGGGCGCCGGCTCCGTGATCACCGGCACCCTGACCGGCGGCCGTGTTCGGGTCGAGGACGCGCTGACCCTGGTCCCAGGCGAAGGAACCGCTCGCATCCGTGGGATCCAGACCCAGGGCGAGCAACGCACCAAGATCGGGCCGGGGCACCGCGTCGCCCTCAACCTCAGCGGGGTCGGCCTCGACGGTCTCGGGCGTGGCGTCGCGCTCGTGAAGGGCGATCAGTGGCATCGCACCGATCGGGTCGACGCCGAGCTCACGGTGCTTCCCGACCTCGACCATGAGATCTCTCGACGCGGCGCGTACGCGATCTACCTGGGGTCGGGGGAATGGCCGGTGCGATTGCGGGTCCTCGGTCCCGACCAGCTCGCACCCGGCACGACCGGCAACGTTCGGATGTTCCTCGGCGAACACCTCCCGCTGCTCCCCGGCGACCGCTTCGTCCTGCGGGAGTTCGGCCGCGACGAGACCGTCGGGGGCGGGCAGATCCTCGACGTCGATCCGCAGCTCAAGGCCGCGGAGTCGGTTCCGGACCGCAGCGTCGACCGAGTGATCCGCGAGCGCGAGTGGGTGAACGTCGACGAACTCGAACGACTCACCGGCGAGCGCCGCGACGCCGTGGTCGGCAGCTGGGTCGCGCTTCCCGAAACAGTCGACGCGGCTCGAGCCGAGGTGCGCGATCTCCTCGAGGGCGCCGATGCTCTGGGTCTCGATCTCGCCCAGCTCGACGAGCGGCAGCGATTGCTCCTCGACACCATCGACGACATTCACGTCGCCGAGGGTCGGGCCCGTCCGATCGACCAAGCAGACGTTCTCGCCGATCACCCTCTGATCGCCCTGCTCGAAGCGGAACCGTTCGCACCCCCGGATCCAGGCGACGTGTCGCGCGACGAGCTGCGCGGCCTCGTGCAGCGAGGTCAGGTCGTGCAGGTGGACGGCATCTTCTTCTCCGAGAGCGCGATCGACCTGGCAGCTCGCCGGGTGGCCGAACTCCTCGTCGACAAGCCAGACGGCGCGACGGTCGCAGAGATACGCGACGCGCTCGGCACCACCCGAAAATACGCGCTGCCCCTCCTGGCCC
>CAYUBX010000180.1:0-6724 GCA_964443165.1 uncultured Acidimicrobiales bacterium | reverse complement strand
GGCGTGGTCCTGGACCTCGAGACGGCGGGCGTCGCGTCGCGTGTTCTCGCGAGATCGCTCGACCTCGTTGTCTGCGCGGTCGGTCTCTACGCGGTCCTGACGGTGCTCGCGGTGACCACGCCACCGCTCTGGCTGATGATCGTGGCGATCACGATCGCGATCTTCGTGGCCTTCTTCGTGTACCCGCTCGTCCTGGAGACCGCCCTGTCCGGCCGTACCGTCGGCAAGATCGCCACGGGTCTGCGGGTCGTGACCGACGTCGGGGGTCCGATCGGTTTCCGCCATGCGGCGACGCGCTCGGCGCTGTCTGTGGTCGACCTGCTCGCCACGAGCGGATTCGCCGGAATCGCCAGCATGATGGCCTCGGCGCGTCACCAGCGCCTCGGCGACGTCGCCGCTGGCACGATCGTGATCCGGACCCGGTCGGTGACGGGGCCTCCGCGCCCCTCGCGCCTCCTCGACCCGCCGACCGGGTACGAGAGCTTCATCGCCTCGCTCGACGTCAAGAGCATTGATCGTGAGCGCATTCGCCTGGCCCGCGAAATCCTGTCGCGATCGCCGACGACCGCTCTCGCCGGCCTGTCGGGACCGGCTGCGGCGCTCGCTGCGGCGATCGACCGTGACCTGGGGAGCCGCCGTCCGGCCCGCATGCCCGACGTCGTCTTTCTCCAGTGCGTGTTGGCCGCCGACGCGTCCGGCGGGGATCGGCCGCGTCCGCTCGCCAGGGTCGGCGCTGGTTCGGACCAATAGCCTGTGGCCATGGACGGACCCGCCGACCGGCCCGCATATCTGGACTGCGCTGCATCCACGCCCATGCGCCCTGAGGCGGTGGATGCCATGGTTCCGTACCTGACCCAGGAGTTCGCCAACCCGTCTGGCGCGCACTCGATGGCGCGTCGATCGCGGGCGGCGATCGAGGAGGCGCGAGAGATCGTGGCCGCGGAGCTGGGTTTCGGCCCGCACGACATCGTGTTCACGAGCGGTGGCACCGAGTCGGACAATCTCGCCATCGCGGGCGTCGCGGCGCGGACCGGGGGGAGCGTGATCTGCCCCGCCACCGAGCATCACGCTGTCCTGCATCCCGTCGAGGCCCTCGGCGGCCGGGTCATCGGCGTTCGATCCGACGGCCAGGTCGACCTCGATGCGCTGTCCGGGGCGCTCAGCGAGGACGTCTCGCTCGTGTCGGTCATGTTGGTCAACAACGAGTCGGGCGTGATCGCCGATCTCGGTCGGATGCGCGACGTGATGGACGAGCGGGCCCCGCAGGCACTGCTCCACACCGACGCCGTTCAGGGCGTCAACTGGGTGGACGTCGCGCCAGCCGTGGCGCGCGCCGATCTGGTGTCGCTGAGCGGGCACAAGTTCGGAGGGCCCAAGGGCGTCGGTGTGCTCGCCGTGCGACCCGGCACCCCCCTCTCCGCGCAAATTCTCGGCGGAGGCCAAGAGGCCGAACGGCGCAGCGGGACCCACAACACGGGCGGCATCGTGGCGATCGCAGCCGCGCTCGCCGAACTGGGGGCCTCGCGCGAGGGCGAGCTGACGCGTCTCTGCGAGCTCCGTGACCGCCTGGCAGACGGCCTCGTCGCCGAGATACCCGACTGCGTCGAAACGGCTCCTCGCGACGGGCGTGCGGCCGGCCTCCTGCAGTTGCTCATCGGTGGCCTCGAGAGCGAGGCGCTTCTCGTCCTGCTCGAACAGGGCGACGTGATGGCGTCCGCGGCGTCGTCGTGCGCGTCTGGTGCGATGGATCCGAGTCACGTGCTCGCCGCGATGGGAGTCGATCGGGTCGCCGCGGCGGGATCCTTGCGCCTCTCGCTGGGCTGGTGCACCCAGCCGTGGGAGATCGACCGGGCCCTCGACGTGATCCCCGGTGCTGTGCGCCAGCTCAGAACTCCCTCGGCGATGGGTCGGGCGTGAGCAGGATTCTCGTCGCGATGTCCGGCGGGGTCGACAGCTCGGTCGCCGCTGCTCGGCTCGTCGAAGAAGGACACGACGTCGCAGGTGTCACGCTCAAGCTCTGGGGCGGGGCTCAGGACTCCGGGTGCTGCTCGGTCTCCGACGTCGACGACGCTCGGCGGGTGGCCCAGCAGCTGGGTATCGACCACTACGTGTTCAACTACGGCGACGCGTTCACCGAGCACGTCGTCGAGCCCTACGTCGCAGCGCACAGCCGCGGCCTCACGCCCAACCCGTGCGTCGAGTGCAACCGGCACATCAAGTTCGATCTCCTGCTCGAACGCGGGCTGCGCCTTGGGTTCGACGAGGTGGCCACCGGGCACCACGCTCGCCGGGTGGAGATTCCCGAGGGTCCACGCCTCGCCCGCGGCGCGGACGCCGGTAAGGATCAGTCCTACGTGCTGTACATGCTCAGCGAGGCGCAGCTCTCGCGGCTGCGGTTCCCCGTCGGGGACCTCACGAAGGACGAGGTTCGCATCGAGGCCACCCGGCTCGGACTGCGCACGGCGGACAAGCCGGACAGCCAGGACGTGTGCTTCATCACCTCCGATGAGGGTCGTCGGCGGTTCCTCGCCGAGCGCATCGACCTCCACCCGGGCGAGCTCGTCGACGAGAGCGGTGAGGTCGTCGGCTCGATCGACGCCGTGGAGTTGGTGACGATCGGCCAGCGCAAGGGACTCGACCTCGGCGGCAACGCCGGACGCTCCTACGCGGTCGCTGTCGACGCCCCCCGTCGCCGGGTGACCGTCGGTCCCGCGAATGCGCTGCTGAGCGATCGGGTCGATCTCGGCGACCACTCCTGGGTCACGCGGCCGGTGACCGGCGCCGTCCGGGCTCAGACGAGCGCGCACGGGACGCCTGCGGCTGCGCACCTCACCGAGGGTGGGGACCTGCTGTGGGCGAATCCGCAGCGCCGGGTCGCGCCGGGTCAGATGGTGGTGTTCTACGACGGCGAGGTCGTGGTAGGCGGCGCGACGGCGACCTGACCAATCACCGCGGGATGCGCCTCGCGCGGGCCTCGCGGAGAACGGCTCCTGGCCGGGCCGGCGTGACGAGAACCCGCTGCACGACCTTGACCTCCGCGACGCCGCGCGCCACGGGGACGACCTCGATGTCGCCGTCGAGCTGGATGTCGAGCACCACGCCCAGCGCGTTGCCGCTCAGATCGATCAGCCGCTCATCGTCGAGGTCGATGTCGGCGAGCGCCGGCCCGATCGCCAGGACGTCTTGACGGCGGAGGAGAAAGGGCTCGCGTGTCGCCAAGAGATCGTGGACGACGAACCCGTTGGGGACGAACACGATCCATCTCCGACAGAGCTGGTGGACCGCTCGGAGACCGAACCACGCCGCGGGCAGCCCCGCGATGGTCAGAGCACCCCCGAGGAGCCACCGACCGTCGCCGAGGAACAGCGGCCCGGCGGATAATCCGACCACGACGACGATCCACAGGAGCGGAACGGGCCCGATCAGGAGGGCGAACGGCGCTCGCAACATGAGACGGCGCTCGTCTCCATAGCTGAGGCCGTCGACGACGTGCGAACCGGTCTCGGGAAGAAGCGCCAGGACGAGAGCCCCAACGCCGTGCACGGCCGCGATCCACGAGCCATCCGAGCCGACGGCGCCGATGAGGGCGAGCAACAGCGGCGCCGGCGCCGCGACTCGAAGCGCCGTCAGGCCCCAGGGCCGGCGGACCAGCAATCCGACGAGGCCCGCGGTCCACGCGCCCCAGGCGAGGACGGCCGCCACCCAGCGAACCCCCGATGCGGAGTCGCTCAGGATGTCGTCGATCAGGGCTCCCGTGGTGAGCGGAAGGATGGCCCACACGAGGCGCATGAGCCATGCGAGCGAGCTCTCGCCGAGGAGGGATGCTCCGATGCCGGTCGACGTCACGAGGAGATCGTGTCCGACGGAGCGTCGTCATGCGAAATGAAGCCGCCCGGATAGATTCCTGGCGTGAGTCGCGAACCGATGACGTCCGAGCAGATCGTGGAGCGCGTGCGACGGCTCCAAGAAGAGCTGCGGGCCCACAACGTCGCGTATTTCGAGAACGACGCACCCGTCATCCCCGATGGCGAGTACGACCTCTTGATGCGTGAGCTGCGCGAGCTCGAGGAGGCGCACCCGGATCTCCGGAGCCCCGATTCGCCGACCCAGTCCGTCGGCAGCGACGCGGCGTCTCTGTTCCAGCCGATCGAGCACCGCGTCCAGATGATGTCGCTCGATAACGCGATGGATCTCGACGAGCTGAGGGCGTGGAACGAGAGGATCCTCCGGGGTCTTGGCGACGACGGAACGCCCACCTACGTCTGCGAGCTCAAGTTCGACGGCCTCGCGGTGTCGATCCGCTACGAGGGTGGCCGACTGGTTCAGGCCGCGACGCGCGGCAACGGACGGGTCGGTGAGGACGTCACGGCCAACGTCGCCACGATCTCCGACGTCCCGCATCGGCTCCCGCCAGGAGCCCCACCCGTCCTCGAGGTCCGCGGCGAGATCTACCTTCCGGTGTCCAGCTTCGACGCCCTCAACCGCCAGCAGATCGAGGCGGGTCAGCCCACCTACGTCAACCCTCGCAACACGGCGGCGGGGAGTCTGCGTCAGAAGGACCCGTCGATCACCGCGAGCCGTGGGCTTCGCTTCTGGAGCTATCAGCTCGGCGAGGTCGAGGGTGGGCCGGCGATGGCGACCTCCCTCGAATCCTTCGAGCTGCTCCGTGGGCTCGGACTTCCGGTGAATCCGGAGATCACGTCGCATGGCGACTTCGCGGACGTCGAGGCCTTCTGCCTGCGCTGGATGGATGGCCGGCACGACCCGGACTACGAGATCGACGGGGTCGTTGTGAAGCTCGACGACCTCGCCCATCGAGATCAACTCGGCGCGACGAGCCGTGCGCCGCGCTGGGCGATCGCGTTCAAGTTCCCACCCGAGGAGAAGACCACCGAACTGCTCGACATCGAGGTGTCGATCGGCAGGACCGGCCGGGCCACCCCCTTCGCCGTGCTCGACCCCGTTTTCGTCGGTGGATCCACCGTCGGCGTGGCCACGTTGCACAACGAAGACCAGGTGGCTGCGAAGGACGTGCGCCCCGGCGACACCGTGGTGGTGCGCAAGGCCGGCGATGTGATCCCCGAGGTGGTGCGTGCGGTGGGCGAGCGTCGACCGGCTGACTCGAAGCCATGGTTGTTCCCCACGAGTTGTCCCACGTGTGGTCAGGGCCTCGTGCGCGAGGAGGGCGATGCCAACACGTACTGCATCAACCGGGTGTGCCCAGCGCGGGTTCAGCAAGGGATCAGCCACTTCGCCGGCCGCTCCGCCATGGACATCGAAGGCCTGGGTGAGCGGACCGTCGTGACCCTGGTCGACATCGGCAAGGTGACCGACGTCGGGGACCTGTTCAGGCTCGGTCCGGACGACCTCCTCGAGCTCGAGGGATTTGGCGATGTCTCGGTGAACAACCTCCTCGGAGCGATCGACGCAGCTCGCGATCGACCTCTGGCCAACGTCCTCATCGGGTTGGGCGTGGAGCATCTGGGGCCGACCACCGCGGAGACGCTGGCCCGTCGGTTCGGCACCATCGACGCCATCGTTGCGGCGGGCGTCGACGAGATCGCCGCCATCGATGGCATCGGCCCGATCATCGCCGAGTCCGTCCAGGCGTTCTTCGACGACGAACACAACGCGTCCGTCGTCACCAAGCTGCAGGAGGCCGGCGTCCGCCTCGATCGCGTCGACGGTGAGCTCGATGCGCCTCAGGTGTTGGCCGGTAAGTCGGTCGTGGTCACCGGCAACCTCGACGGCTGGTTCATCGGTCGCAACGACGCGAAAGCGGCGATCGTTGCGCGAGGCGGCAAGTCGCCGGGCAGCGTGTCGAAGAGCACGCACGCGCTCGTGACGGGGGAGGGGGCCGGGCAGTCCAAGCTCGACAAGGCCGAGGCCCACGGCGTGCCGATCCTCGACGAGGAGGGTCTGCGCCGGCTGCTCGACACCGGCGAGCTTCCGGCCTAAGGGCTGCGGTCGCGGTCGCGACTGCGGGTCAGTCGATCAGAACGCGGTCCAGCACCATCGCAGGTCGATGTCGTCGAGCTCGTCGTCGACGATGTTGACCGCGCGAACTCGCGCGCAGTTCTGTCCCGGGCGGATGTCGTCGATCACCTGGCCGTCGCCAGGCGAGAAGAAGAACTCGCCGAGCTGTCGTGTCCCGGCGTCGAGCTGCGAGTCCGGGATCGCGGTGCCGTTGATGGCGATCGTCGGCTGCCACCCCGGCCCCATCGTGACCCCGATCGACCCTTGCCGCGGGGCGGTTGCACCCTCGGCCGGCAGCACCGACCGGAGACCGCGCGGGTACAGCGTCGCTTGGGGATCCCTCGTGGTCAGCGTCGCGATGTAGATCACCACGCCAGCCAGGATCACGATCCCGAGCGTGATGCCCAGGCTCATCCCGCGTCGCAGGGTCCAGTGTTGTCGCGACTCGGGCTCCATCGGTTCCATCATGGCCGAGCCGGCGCCCAGACTCCTATCGGACGCCGGTACTCTCGGCGGGGTGGCGATGACCGAGCGCGATCTGTGGATCGGACGAGTCCTCGGAGCGCGCTATCGGCTGGTCGCGGCGATCGGTCGCGGGGGGATGGGCCAGGTGTATTTGGCCGACGACGTCCGGCTCCGCCGACAGGTGGCCGTCAAGCTCCTTCATCCAGCACTCGCCGGGGACCCTGGATTTCTCCGCCGGTTTGAAGCCGAGGCGCAGGCCGTCGCCGCCTTGAGCCACCCCCAC